>NZ_JAJAFX010000056.1:0-33691 GCF_025384845.1 Photorhabdus temperata
GTTTATTAGTTTATTATTTAAATATATCTCAAAAATGACTATATTTGTGATATTCATCTTAATAATAAAATAAAAAATTTCTTATTACTGAAACAGTATTAAAATTGACGAAAATATGACGAACATTAGACTAGGTTAGGTGATGAAAAAAATCCCTTTTGATTTAGATGGTTACGAAATCTCTTATGGTTACGCCCGTAGAACAAAAATTCCGATTATAAAAATAACCCATTCCAATAATGGGATTTCTATTAGGCCATTTTATAGTGTCAATAGAGAAAATTTGCTTGAAAGAATCCAATATGAAACTGGTTTAAAAGATCAATATCTTGAGCATATTAATGAGCATTTTCAAGAAATTAATTACCCTTAAAAAACCAGATATAACAGGAGCTTATATCCTTCTATTTTAGTGCCTTGGAAATTACCAAGGTACTGCATATCAGTTTATTCTGTTTAATAGTTTATTTACTGATGAATCCATTTGTAATTAGTTGGTAAAAAAGCTGACCTGATATAAGATAGTAGGTAATAATACCCCCCAATATTTCTATCGCTTATATCCTTATTTAGACTTACTGAAATAGTTGGCATTTTTCTTTTATTTTTTCTGTAATATAGAAAATAAAAGCAGAAAACACCAAGCATGTACCCGCAACTATCGCATACTGATATCGATTTTCTAATGTTGACATCAAGGTAAAATAGACTAGTCCTCCGGTTGAAATCGTACCCACACTAACAGCTAATCCTTGTATTAGATGCATCACGATTTTCATCAATATACTTATTATTTTCATGATCATTTGTCTAATCCTACAGAGAATTCACTAAATAAGTCTCAATTTTCTCCATCCTATTACAATGCCCTGATATATGGCTTAATTTTACTCCCAATCAAAAAAAGCTACTTTCTTGCCTTAACTTCATATATAAGGCCGTATTTTAACCTAATAAAAAATCATATAATTCTTATATAGGATAAACGCCAAAATATACTTTATATATAAATCAGAACCTAATGAAATAATCTACATTTTTCTTTTATTTTTTCTGTGATGTAGTAAAAAAAAACAGAAAACGCCAAGCATGTACCTGCAACTATCGCATACTGATATCGATTCTCCAACGTTGACATCAGTGTAAAATAGACTAAGCCCATGACTGAAAATACACACAGAGTTCCAATTACCGCCTGCACTATATGCACTACAGTATTCATCAATATGCTGACTATCTTCATTTATCTAGTCCTGCGGAAAATTCATCAAAGACTTCATTAAATAAACCTCGATTTTCGTCATATGCTTCCAATGCTCTGACATATGGCTCCATTTTACTCTCAACCAAAAAATAGAGTAAATCCAATAAAAGGAGAAGCTTTATCAATAGGTTTAGTGATAATTACCGGATGATGTGAAACATTTTGTTTGCGAGTCATAAGGTGTTGCAGGCTATAGATGAAGATCTTATCCTCGTGCCCATTTTGCGCTTTGATACCTATTGAGTCTCTTCTGCCACAACCAGCAGAAATTAACCCTTGGTTTTGACCTTTAACTGTTAAATAAATTAAATTTGACATATTCACCTCATTTATATTTTCAATACTTTAACGCATATTGCAGTAGGCAGATCAATATTGTCAAGGATAAATGTTCTAAAAACATACAATCATTTATTCCAAGCCTCAAAAATGTTAATAACTGACATCCCATCGTGGCGCAAAAAGTAGGAAGATATGGATATGATATTGCAATCGCATGGATTCTCTAAGATAGTAAGCAATAATTAGCCATATTTCTGGAAAAAATATTATTCCCCTCTCTAAAAAGCAGAAAAAACAAATAATTAATTAACCTCATTGGACATTGAAAACAATGAAAAACAGCAGCGAACAACCCACTTTCTACATTCATGACTACGAAACTTTCGGTAAACATCCAGCATTAGACAGACCCGCTCAATTTGCCGGTGTCCGCACTGATATGGATTTCAATATTATTGAAGAGCCATTAGTTATTTACTGTTCACCTGCTGATGATTATCTCCCTCAGCCAGAAGCGGTCATGATCACGGGAATTACGCCTCAGATTGCCCTGGAAAAAGGCGTCAACGAAGCGGAATTTGCCCGCCAAATCCATAATGCGTTCAGTGTGCCGAATAGCTGTATTCTCGGTTATAACAATATCCGGTTTGATGATGAAGTGAGCCGGAATATTTTTTACCGCAATTTTTATGATCCCTACGCTTATAGCTGGCAAAAAAGCAATTCCCGTTGGGATTTACTTGATGTATTACGCGCCTGTTATGCCCTGCGGCCTGAAGGTATTATTTGGCCGGAGAATGAGGATGGTCTGCCCAGCTTTAAACTGGAGCATCTGACTAAGGCAAATGGCGTTGAACATTCACATGCTCACGATGCTATGTCCGATGTTTACGCCACGATTGCAATGGCAAAATTGCTTAAAGAAGCTCAACCTAAAATGTTCAATTATTTCTTTCAGTTAAGAAATAAACAGAAAGTCAGCAATCTCATCGATATTCCTCAAATGAAACCCTTGGTTCATGTTTCCGGTATGTTTGGCGCTGCCCGTAGTAATACTAGCCTGGTTGCACCTCTCGCTTGGCACCCAATAAACCAGAATGCCGTTATCATGTGCGATTTGGCGGGAGATATTTCACCTTTGCTGGAATTAGATGCCGATGCTTTGCGTGAACGCCTATATACCCGCCATGATGAATTGCTGCCCGATCAACCACCAGCCCCCATCAAACTGGTTCATATTAATAAGTGTCCGATAGTCGCCCCAGATAATACTTTGCGAACAGAAGATGCTGAACGTCTAGGCTTGGATCGTAATCATTGTGAGAGAAATCTGATGATTCTGCGAAATAATCCACAAATCAGAGAAAAAGTTGTAGAACTCTTTGCTGAAGTCGAACCTTTCCCTGAATCAGATAATGTTGACGCTCAACTGTATAATGGCTTCTTCAGTAATGCAGATAAAACAGCAATGAATATTATCCGTGAAACATTACCTCAGAATTTGCCTGCGTTAGATCTGACTTTTCAGGATCCACGGATTAAAAAGCTGTTATTCCGCTATCGAGCCAGAAACTACCCCGCAACTCTGGCTTACGATGAACAACAAAGTTGGTTGCGTCATCGTCAAGATGTATTAACTCAGGACAGGCTCAGTGAATATATCTTTATCATTGAACAGCTCTTTATTGAATACCAAGGCAATGAAGAAAAATGCCGTCAACTTAAAGCACTAATGGAATATGCAGCGAAACTGGCTGGATAATTAGGCAAATAGCGGACAAGCACAGAATGGCGAGCTATATATACTCGCCTTTCTTTCTAACAAGATAATGTTCATCCATTCTGACAAATTTAAACTTTCTTAGCATCAGCATAGCGTTGTAAATGCTGAGAATATTAACATTAAGATTCCCCGCTCCAATTTTTCAGTTTGGATGTTTTTCCAATTCCTGGGTTGAGCGTGTTAGTAGGATCGGCAATCCGGTAAAAAGCCTTAAGTTGAGGTTTAGCCTGATACAGATGACCCACATTATGTTCTGCGGGATATTCTGCGCCTCGTTTATCAAGCAGCTCCATCATTCTTTCTTTCAGTGCATGGACATCCACGCCTTTCTTCACAATGTAATCCTGATGGAACACATGGCACATAAAATGTCCACAGTAAAGCTTGTGCACTAATACATCATCAAACTCCGGTGGTAATTGTTCAAACCATTCACGATCATTACGGCGTAAAGCAATATCAAGCGAAAGGATATTCTCCACTTCGTTACTATGCACTGCTTGATAACGGATCGCTGAACCACCCGCAGAAAAACGATGCAGGAATGCTTTAGCGCCTTCATCCGGTGTACAAGCAAAGAAATCCCCTTCTACCCGGCTGAAATAACTTTCCAGCCAGCTTCTGGCTTCCTCAACCCCATCACCAGACATTTTTAATATCAAATGATGTTCAAACCGATCACGGTATTCTTTCAAACGTTTAGGTAAGTGAGGAGGAAGTAAGCGACTTAACCCTTGCATAATGCGATCAATAAGATTGGCTGGTAAGAATGGGATCCTGTTGAAAATAGCGTCCATCTTCCCTTTCAAAGTAAAATAAGCTGGCATCTTATCAGTACCAAGCTTATCAATCATGATGAACGTATCTTTACCGTAAACTTCTGCAATATCGAAAACATCCCGGTGCATATATTCACCCGCCACCGGTAAATGACGAAAATTCGCTAATATATGGCGCCGCAATTCCGTCAATACGTCAGTTTGATTCGTACCAATATAAAATACCTGAGACAAAGGCTCTGCCGGGAAAGTATCAAGCCGGACCGCAAACACAGCCAATTTACCTGCACACCCTGAAGCTTCAAACAGACGGCGTTCGTCAGAATTAAAACGCGATGGCGTATCAGCATCTATATCACGTACTCGTTGCGCATACTCATAATCAGACGCTTTACGCTGACCATACTCTACATCTCGCTCACTGTAACGCTGTTCTTCCAGACAAGAGAGAATCTCTTCCGGTGTTTCTCCCAGATAGATACCCAGATGATTAATCAATTCTGGTTTACCACGTTCATTAACCCGTCCGTACAACGCCATTTCAGTATAAGCTGGCCCGCGATGAACCAAAGAGCCGCCGGAGTTATTACAGACACCACCAATCACAGAAGCACCAATACAGGAAGAACCGATAATGGAATGCGGCTCGCGTCCCAGTGGTTTGAGAGCACGTTCAAGTTGCCACAATGTACTGCCAGGCAGTGCGACGACTTGGTTACCCTGTTTCAGGATCTGTATTTTATTCATGCGCAACGTACTAATGATCACTATGTCGCGGTCGTAATCCTTACCATTTGGAGTAGAGCCTTCGGTCAAACCAGTGTTGGCCGCTTGCATCAAGATGATTTTATCTGCTTCAACACAAGCTTTAAACACACGCCACTGTTCCACCAGCGAACCAGGAAATACCACAGCTAAAGCGTCACCTTGGCCGGAGCGAAAGCCTTTACGATAACGTTCGGTTTTATGGGGAGCAGTCAGGATATGAGATTTACCGACAATATTAGTCAGGGCAGTGATGAATTGTTGATTTTGAGAGGTCTTTGCATCATTCATAGTCTCTTCCTCTATAATTTAATCGCCTCTCAGAGCATAGATTGTTTTCCTCCATTCACTGTTGAAATTTTTCTTATCTGCAAACTACCTCGCTGTTTTTTTTCCTAAGATTCTTATTCTGAATTATTACAACAATGGGAAACATAAAAAAACAACGGCGCTAAATTCAGCGCCGTTATTCTTTTCAAACCGGATTAAACCATTTCAGAACACTGCGGCATCGGCTGACGGAAGCGACGAGTCAGGAATACCATATAAATCAAACCAATTGCTCCCCAAGTCAGCCCTAACTCCATAGAACTTTGTTCCAGATTCATCCACAGCACACCAACAGTACAAGCCCCAATCACCGGTAATACCAAGAAGTTGACTGTATCTTTTAGTGTACGGTTACGACGTTCACGAATATAGAACTGAGAGATAACCGACAAGTTTACAAAGGTGAATGCTATCAGCGCACCAAAGTTAATCAGAGCCGTTGCAGTAACCAGATCAAAGGTCATTGCAGACAGCGCGACAAGACCGACCAGCAATACGTTGATTGCCGGAGTTCGCCATTTCGGATGCACATAGCCGAATACTTTCTCAGGAAACACACCATCACGTCCCATAACATAAAGCAAACGGGAAACACCTGCGTGAGCCGCCATACCAGAAGCCAAAACGGTGACACAAGAGAACACCATAATGATGGACTGAAATAAAGTACCCGCTACATACAACATAATTTCTGGCTGAGCTTCATCCGGGTTCTTGAACCGAGAGATATCAGGAAAATAGAGCTGTAAGAAGTAAGAAACCATAATAAAGATGATGCCGCCAATTAATGCCGTCAGGAAGATCGCTTTCGGGATCACCTTGCCTGCATTCGGCGTCTCTTCGGACAACGTGCTAATGCTATCAAACCCAAGGAATGAAAAACACAAAATCGTTGCCCCGGTAATCATCGGGATTAAATGGGCATCTTCAGAAGTAAATGGCCTTGCGCTCCATAAAGTTCCTACACCTTCTCCATTGTATACGCCGTGGATCAACAAGCCCACGAATACAAACATCACTGCAACCTGAACAATGACAATACCTGTGTTGAGATTAGCAACAACGTTAATACCACGCAGGTTAAAAACTGTCATTAGCAATGTCAAACCGACAACGAAGATCCACGGATCTACGCCGGGAAAAATAGCCTGGAGATAAATTTTCGCCAATAAGATATTTATCATCGGCATGAACAAGTAGTCCAGCAACGATGACCAACCCACCATAAAGCCAACATGAGGGCTAATTGATTTTTGTGCGTAAGTGTATGCAGACCCGGCAGAAGGAAAACGTTTTACCAATTTCCCGTAGCTCAGGGCAGTAAACAGAATTGCGATCAAAGCGATAGCATAAGATGTTGCTACATGACCGTCAGTCAAGCCAGAAACAATCCCGAAAGTATCAAAGATGGTCGTAGGTTGCAGATAAGCCAGCCCCATCATCACCACCTGAACTAAGGTCAGTGTTTTTCTAAGTTGAACACGATTGTTCGCACCAGTTTGGTTGGTGCCAATTGGAATTGCAGTATTATGCGACATGAGCAAAACCTCCCATAACTTCGATTCGTGTTACGGTACTACTTAATCGACAGTTACTGGGAAGACTTCGCTTCTGCCTATAGGCAGTGGAGTTAGAGGCTGGATTATACGCAGAGCTCAACGCTCCGTAGTCATCAACACAGCAGCGTGCGCCAATTGGCACAAGTGCGAAAGAGAATAATTGCTCCATATTAGCGTTCCTCATTACGGCAACCGATTCTTGTTATGGTTGCCCGTGGGCCAATTATCTATCCGGCTCAGAGTCCGGCCTCTAGTATAGTAAAAAATAAGTCTAAGCAAAAAAAATAACCGACACATATAAACGCATCAGTTATTTTCCAGTGGGCGAATTCTGCACTTGAAGACTTGAAATAGCAATAGTCACCGCACTAAAAGTCCATATTTTTTACCACACAAATTGATCACGCTATGGAGTTTAACTATGTCTTATACATTCTTTTGACATGTATTAAGTTGTAGCACAACACAAAACGGATTGCCATTCAGTTTTTGCAGGTAGTAAGTAAAAAACAAAATCCCCCTTGCCAGAAACAAGCAAGGGGGTCATAGTACATTCAGCTAGCACTAATTATCAGAAATCGTAGTTGATACCAATGTTATAACGGCGGCCATCCAGTACCGAGCCATGATTCTCTTCAGTAACACGTTTATCAAATACGTTGTATACCCCACCTAACACACGTAGCTCTTTAGTCAGGTTATAGCTGACTCCGATATCCACAAAGGTATAGGATGGGGTCCCCTTGTCCATACGGGTACGTGACAAGTAATCCGAAGTTTTACCGCGGAAGTTAACGCGCGTCCAGGTTTGCATTTCCGGTAATGTCTGCCAGTTCAAAGTCGCATTTGCCATATGTTTAGGCGTTTTGTTCAGTGGCTTACCTTTGAAATCTCCGCTTTTTTGTTCTGAATCAGTATAAGTGTAGTTTGCTGTCAACGACCAGTCTTCAATGATATCCCAGCTCATTGTCGCCTCTACACCATGCATATTTACTTTATCAACGTTCTCACGTTTACTAATAAAGTCATAAGTTACTTCATTAATCGGAGCACATGGTTTAGCGCTGTCTTTATCGCAATCTCTAATTTCAGTGATCTTATCTTTAAAATCTGTATTAAAGACAGTTACACCAACATTAAAGTTATCCTGATTGTTCCAGATAACACTAATTTCTTCACTAACCGTTTTCTCTGGCTTAAGATCTGAGTTGCCTAAAATCATGCCTTTCAAGAAACGGCCACCTGTTGCTTGCCCCCAATTCGGAGCGACATGACGCAGATCTGGTGAGCGATAACCCGTGGAGACACCACCTTTAATCGTCCATTGTTCATCCACATGCCACACACCATACAAACGAGGCGTCCAGTGTGCACCAAAGTTTTCGTCTTTATCCATACGGATGCCGCCAGTCAGAGCAAAATCATTCGTCATTTGCCACTCATCTTCAGCAACCAACGCCCAGCTCGAACGAGTTAATTTATTCACATCGCTTGCTGAAGGCAATTGGTTACCATCATCTCGCAAATCTTCATAACGATACTGACCACCAATACTTACTGTATGATCATCCAGCATGAAGACTGAATGATTATTAAATACCGTCTCATTATATTTCATGTCACGGCCAGGGTTACTTGACTCGTCGCGCTGAATGTAAGTATTTATGGTGCCAAAGTCATAGTTGCCATTATGAGTGATAGAATAATTATTACGTTTATAGCGATTTACATTATCATCACAAGATTTCGGCGTGCATTCACGCGTCTTACCGATAGTTGAATCACGATCCTGCTCATAGCGACCCGCTACAAAATCAAAAGTATTCTGTTCATCAGGTGTCAGAGAAAAAGTTGCTGAGCCGTTGCGCATTTCCTGCTTGTTAAAGCCGCCAATAAATTTATCTTCGTTGCGGTGAGAATACAGGCCATGCACTTTTAATCCCAAGAGCCCGTCAATTATCGGGCCTGCTGCATAAATGCTACTCTGATGGCTGTTACCGGAATTTTTACGTTCAGTCAAAGTGGTATCAGCGCGAAAACTGGTTTTCCACTCTTTCTGCGCCTTACGGGTAATAACGTTAATCACGCCCCCCATCGCATCAGAACCATACAGAGAGGACATAGGACCACGTATCACTTCAATGCGTTCAATAGCAGCCAATGGCGGTAACCACCCCTGCTCAATACCAGAACCGTCACTGTTTGGACGGGTATTACGGGTATCAATGCGCTTACCATCAACCAGAATCATAGTATACTTCGATGACATACCTCGAATACTGATATCACTGCTACTACCACCTCCGGTTATAAGTACTCCCGGCACATCTTTCAGTGCATCAGTCACATCACGATAAGCCTTGGTTTCTAATTGCTCACGGCTCACCACAGAAATAGACGCTGGCGCATCTTCAATTTTCTGTTGGAAGCCTGATGCTGTAGTCACAACAATGGTGTCATTACTGTCACTGGCCGCCAAAACAGGGCCAGATGAGATTGCAGCAATAACCCCTAACGCGATTTTTCTTTTGTTAAAAACACCCATTCCCGATTCTCCAAGAAATATAATTATGTTTTATTAATTTATAAAATGGATAATTAACACTCACTCAAGCAACGAGGAAAAAAATACTCACCTCTGTGTGGTTTTATTATTTTTTTATTATCTCCCCTTACATTTTATCACTATAAAATATAAGGAAATATTTCCTATTAATTCCAATAGCCTATATCATTAAATTATCTTACATTTACCTTTCTTTGCAATAAATAAAGAGTGGACCTGAACATTACCCAGACAAAAATAGCGGTCTTTAAACGCATTATACTATGAGCGAAATAACTCATCCCTCACATATTATATAATTACGCTCCGTTTTCTATGCGCTATCCATGTCCACGCTTTATCAACAATATGTTTTTAAACAATATGTTATAATAAGTTCTAACTGGCCAACTTTGAAACCAACCCATCAATCAATACTTGAGGAATACCCTGAGAACAGTATTCAATTCTGCCTCTGACACCATAAACTTGCGCCAAGCTATCCGGCGTAATAACTTGTTCAGGAACGCCTTCAGCAATTAAACGCCCTTTTTGTAACATTAATACATGATTACCATGACGCAACGCGATATTAATATCATGCACCACTACCATCGTAATAATATTACGACGATATGTTTCTTGTGCAACTAACTCCATTACGTGATATTGATAATTTAAATCCAGCGCGCTTAGCGGTTCATCTAATAATAACAATGTTGGTTTACGAATTAATGATTGTGCCAATCCAACTAACTGTTTTTGACCACCGGATAATTGATCTAAATAACATAACGCCAGATGTTCAATCCCCAGCTGACGTAATAAAGACATAACTTCTTCTTTGCTGGT
This sequence comes from Photorhabdus temperata, assembly GCF_025384845.1. Lineage (NCBI taxonomy): Bacteria > Pseudomonadati > Pseudomonadota > Gammaproteobacteria > Enterobacterales > Morganellaceae > Photorhabdus > Photorhabdus temperata. Next base: position 10,160 of record NZ_JAJAFX010000056.1, read on the forward strand.
TTCAGAATGACGCCCACCGGAGGCCCGCTGCGCAACAATAATGGATTCCAGTACATGTAAATGAACACCAGCAGGCAAACTTTGTGGCAAATAAACCACATTTTCTGCACGCTGGGCAAAATTCATTTTCATTAAATCCTGACCATCGAGCCAAAGCTGCCCACTTGCGCGATTTAATCCAGCCAGAGAACGCAAAAGTGTTGATTTTCCGCTGCCATTTGGCCCCAGTAATACCGTAATTTTTCCACGGGATAACGTTGAAACATTCAGATTTTCAATGACTGGATTTTTCGGATAGCCTGCGCAAAAATTATTAATCGTTAATCCCTGATTCATACATTCCCCCTATGGCGTAAAATTATGCTAAGGAAGAATGGAACCCCAACCAATGCAGTCACTATCCCAACCGGAATAATGACACCTGGGATCAGGTTCTTCGAAGCGATGGATGCCATAGACAACACCAATGCTCCAATCAGCGCACTGGCAGGCAAATAGAAACGGTGATCCTCACCAAACACCAAGCGAGCAATATGCGGCGCGACCAAACCGATAAAGGCAATTGGTCCAACAAATGCAACCGCTAAAGCGGAAAGAACACTGATGCGTAATAATGTACCTAAGCGTAGGCGGCGGACATCAATACCAAAACTGATTGCACGATCTTCACCCAGACGCAACGCTGTCAGTTTCCAGGAATTCATCATTGAAATCGGAAAAATAACTGCAAATACCAGCAACATAACACCCAGTTTTATCCAGGTTGCTCTGGCAAGGCTACCCATTGTCCAAAGTACCAACCCCTGAAGAGTATCTTCCGTTGCAATAAACTGCATCATGGAAACTAGTGCGTTAAAAGTAAAGACCAACGCAATACCAAATAATACCACCCCAGCGGTAGCAACCCTTGTCCAACGGGTAATGGCATCCAATAACAACGCTGCCAACAAAGCAAAAATGAAGGCATTTGCAGAGATAAGCCATTGATCGGGGACACCCGGAATACCAACACCTGACACGATGGCCAACGCAGCACCAAACGCAGCCGCCTGAGAAACCCCTAAAGTGAAGGGGCTTGCCAATGGGTTATTCAGAATTGTCTGCATTTCAGCGCCAGCCAGCCCAAGAGACAAGCCGATCACCACCGCCATCAAGGCGTAGGGTAAACGGATATCCCAGACAATGACCCGTGTACCCGCATCCATACTTTCTGGCGACACTAAAGTCTGCCAGAGAGACTGCAAAGATAAACCTGATGGCCCTATAGTAAAATCTAATACCAAGGAAGCACCGATCACCAGGAAGATAAACATCATCATCACGATACGGCGGCGTAAAATACGTTGGTAATGGGCTTTTACACCGCTGTCATCTAATTGTTGTTTCACCGTTGGCATAAGCTCGGTAGTGGCACTCATTGTTTCTGTTACCTATCTTACTGATTACTTCTCACTGATCCAGTAAACACCTGATGGCTCAATTGCCAGGAATTTACTGTGTAATTCATTCAGTGTTTTCTGTGGATCTAAATCTGCAAACTGTTCAGGATAGAACCACTTAGCAAATACCTGAGCAACTATCACGTTATACGGAGAGTTGTAATAGTTATGCCAAATAGCATAATCTCTGCTCTCTTTAACCGCAGTCAACGAGCTGATACCTTTGCGTTCAGTCATTATTTTCAGACTGGCTTTTGCCAACTCAGGTGTTGATTGCGCCCCCAGTTTTACACCAGGTTCATTGCTGTCTGGCGCTTTTCCACCACTGGCAATGTAAATATAAGGATCAGCGGCAATAACTTTTTCGAGGTTCATGTTGCCAAGCGCGCCTGGCAGAACACCTTTAGCAATGTTTTTACCGCCAGCCAGATCGATAAAGTTACCCAAATTGCCATCACCGGCCGTCCCACAGCAGTCCTCAAAAGCACCGGCTTTCAAATCAATAAATACAGTTGGCTTTTTCTCTTCCGGGATTTTACTGGTGATTTGAGTTACCAATTTGACATTTTTTTCGTAAAAATCAGCGTACTCTGCCGCTTGTTTTTCACGGTGCAATACTTTACCCAACATACGAATGCTCGGCAGCGTGTTTTTTAACGGTTCAGTGCGGAAGTCAACAAAGACAACCGGAACACCTGCCTTTTCAAGCTGAGCAACCAATTCACTGTCCTTACCAGGACCATGACCGGATAAGCCAAAAATAGCAATGTCCGGATTGAGAGTTAACACTTTTTCAGCGCTAACGCTGTCAGCACTGGTGTTACCAATCAAAGGGATCTTATCAATCTCAGGAAATTTAGCTTTATAGACAGCATAGGACTGTGGGTCCAATTTGCGGAAATCACCTTGCCAACCTGCGATACGAGCCAGGGGTTTATCTCCTTCAAGTAAAGCGACAGCATGAAATAAACGGCCTTCGCCCAACAAAATACGGTTTATATTCTCAGGAACTTCAACAGTGCGGCCAGCTACGTCAGTGACCGTTTCAGCCCATGACGCGAAGCTTGCCATTACTGCTGAACCTGCCAGTAAGCTGATACTGATGCTCTTTGCAATAGATCGAGATACAAATTTCACTTTGTTAGCCCCTTTCATATTAATAATTATGGCGCTAACAATAAAGCAAACGAGAATACTTATCAATCCTATTTATACAGATTTTAGTAAATTGAATAACTAATTTCACGGCTAACCCTATGAAAAATAAAAACCACCCATTCGGTTACAAAATGGGCAGTTTCTTCTGATTTCTATTAATAACTGTTCATTTACACCAACAAATAAACGTTAAGATAATAATAAATCAATCGTGAATCGAATTCACTTATTTGGGATATCAGGAAATTTCATCTCGTTATATTTAATAAAGTGGGTTTTCTTCACCAATTTATAACCAAACCAAATCAACAGGAATAGTGGAATACCAATATAAGTTGCGGTTACACCATACCAGTCAATTTTGTCTTGCAGAAATGCCTGATAGTTCTGCCCTAATGTGATGGTCAGACACAGAATAAACGCAAAGATTGGACCAACCGGGAAAAACCCTGAACGATAGGGCAGTCTACTTAAATCCAGCCCCTGAGCGATGTAACCACGGCGGAAACGATAATGGCTGATAGCAATCCCCAGCCAGGCAATAAAACCTGTCATGCCCGAGGTGTTCAACAGCCACAAATAGACAGTTTGATTACCGTACATTGAGCTAAGGAAACACAAAGCAGCAACAACCGTTGTTGCATACAAGGCATTACGCGGTACACCCCCTTTGGATAATTTTCCAAAAATCTTCGGTGCTTTGCCCTCTTTTGCCAGTGTGAACAACATACGGGTAGAAGCATACATACCTGAGTTACCGGCAGATAACACTGCTGTCAAAATAACGGCGTTCATCACAGCCGCAGCTGATAACAAACCGGCATTTTCAAATACCAACGTAAACGGACTGACGCTGATATCACCTACCTCATTACGCAGTAAATTGGGGTCAGTATAAGGAATGATCAGACTGATAATCAGGATCGCAAAAATATAGAACAGCAGGATACGCCAGAATACTTTACGTACCGCGCGGGGAACATTTTTCTCTGGATCTTTGGATTCACCCGCAGCAATGCCAATCAGTTCAGTACCCTGAAAAGAGAACCCAACGATCATTGCCACGCCAATCATAGCGGAGAAGCCACCGGCAAAAGGCGCATCACCCACAGTCCAGTTATGCCATCCGGCGCCTTCCGCACCTTTCATGATACCGCTTATCATCAGTAATCCGACCGCAATAAAAACAATAACTGTGCTGACTTTAATCAAAGAGAACCAATATTCAGCCTCACCAAAACCTTTCACTGAAATAAAATTCAACAGGAAAATCAGTGCAAGGAATAGCGCGCTCCAGATCCACCCCGGCATATCTGGTAACCAGTAATTCATCACTAACTGAGCAGCAACCAAATCCACAGCGATAGTCACCGCCCAGTTGTACCAGTAGTTCCAGCCAAGGGCGAAACCAAATCCTTCTTCAACATACTTGGAGCCATAAGTTGAGAAAGAACCAGAGACAGGCATATAAGCAGCCAATTCCCCCAGACTGGTCATCAGGAAATAAACCATCAGACCAATTAATGCATAGGAAAGTAATGCTCCGCCAGGCCCCGCTTGTGAAATCGTCGCACCTGAAGCCACGAATAGCCCAGTACCTATTGATCCGCCAATGGCTATCATCGCCATATGCCGTGCTTTCAATTCACGGCGCAAATGTTGCGCTGCTGGTTTCTGCAAAACACTTTGTTGTTGTTGAGACATTCTGTTCCTGTTAGCTGCAAATTAAGTCTGATGGCGGATTGTAGCAAATCCTCACGGTCAAAATAGCGAGGAAGCGCTGTTATAAGATACCTTCATAATTCAGAGAAAATTATAAGTAATACAGCTAATTCTAAATTTTAAACAGAACGTAAAACTCACCGGCAATAACTAAGCAGTTTTTGCAGTGCATTGGACATGTGCTTTTGCCGATGATGAATCAGGTATAACATCCTGAAAAGTTTCAATTCCGGCACTTTTAATTCCAGCAAAGTACGATTTTCCAATTGCTCTGCAACGACCCGTCTGGATAAACAACTAATCCCCATGCCAAATTTGACCGCATGTTTTATCGCTTCGGAATTTCCCAACTCCATCAAAATCTTGAACCCAGGTAAGCGGGCAAACAACAGATGATCCAACACCTCTCTTGTCCCCGACCCCCTTTCCCTTAATATCCATGATGCTCTGGCTAAATCATCCAGTTTCAGATTCTGTTGAACTAGCGGGTTCTTAGGAGAAGAAAAAATAACCAGCTCATCCTCCATCCAGAGCTGAGTTATCAATTCAGGACTATGGCAGGAACCTTCTATCAAACCAAGGTCAACACGGAATTCGAGTATAGAATTGATAACATCCTGTGTATTACTGATATTTAACTCCAGAGGTGTATCCGGAAAATCCTGACGATAATTTGCCAACATTTCCGGCAACATATAATTACCAATGGTACTGCTGGCAGCGATACGTAATGCCCCCAATTCCTGTTTGAATAACAGCTGAATTTCCCCCGCCTGCTCCAGCAATGCCAAAGCCTTGGGGTAGAGTAAACGACCATGCTCATTAGTCACCAACCGTTTTCCTACTCGGTCAAAAAGTTGTACGCCAAGCTGGCTTTCCAAATCCGTTAATGAAGCACTCACTGCGGATTGAGATAGCGCTAACTGCTGGGAGGCTTGTGTCGTTGAGCCGCTTTTCAATACTTCCGTGAAAACTTCCAATTGCCTCAGTGTGATATGCATATTGCCCCGCAAAATATGGTGTCAGCGAAATAGGTTGTTTTAATTTTATACAGTAATAAACAACTTAACAAAAACCCTCTTTTTATTACCACTTTTTTCGATTATACATAAAAATATTATCAATTTTAATGATAAATTGATTTGCTATATGCTTATGTTTAAAACACATAAGAAAAGTGAGAAATATCTATGTCTGACATTCATGACGAAAAACTCAGTCAACAACCGTCAATTCCCGGCATGAAATTAATACCTGGACTCATACTGGCAGCAATACTGACTGCAATTTCAATATACGCCGGAAATATCCCGTGGTTTGTTAATATGGGGCTGGGTGCACTGACACTGGCGATCCTGGCAGGAATCATTGCCGGTAATACCATTTATCCTTTACTCAAATCCCATTGCGATAAGGGTATTCATTTCTCAAAACACTATCTTTTGCGGGCAGGGATTATTCTTTATGGCTTCCGTCTGACATTTCAGCAAATTGCCGATGTAGGCACTACCGGTCTTTTGATTGACGCGATTATGTTGTCTTCAACTTTCTTTATTGCAATCTGGCTGGGTAAATCACTCTTTGGATTAGATCAGCAAACCTCAATGCTGATTGGCGCTGGCAGCAGTATCTGCGGTGCAGCGGCCATTATGGCAACAGAGCCGGTTGTGAATGCTCCCGCCAGCAAAGTTGCTGTGGCAGTGTCAACCGTTGTCATCTTCGGTACTATCGCTATTTTCATTTATCCATGGTTCTATCAGCTCAATGAGCATTATCAATGGATCCCATTGACTCAAGAAGCTTTCGGTATCTTTACAGGTTCCACCATTCACGAAGTTGCCCAGGTTGTTGCTGTTGGTCATGCTATTGATGATCAAGCAGAGAACGCGGCGGTTATCAGCAAGATGATTAGAGTTATGATGCTGGCGCCATTCTTGCTGTTATTATCCAGTTACATCAGCCGGGCCGGTGCAAAAAACGGAGAAAAAAACCAGGCGAGAACGCCGATTACCATTCCTTGGTTTGCAGTGATTTTTATTGCAATAGCAGGTTTTAACTCGTTCGATCTGTTACCTGTAAGAGCAGTGAATTATCTGATTCAGATTGACACTATTATGCTTGCCATGGCAATGGTTGCGCTAGGTTTAACCACTCATGTGAGTGCCATCCGTCAGGCTGGATTTAAACCCATTTTACTGGCTCTGATTTTGTTTATATGGCTGATGGTTGGTGGCTTCTTGATAAATCTGAGCATTCAACATTGGTTTGGTTGATCGGAACATATGCATTGAAGGACTTCAACAACCCATAACCTTTCCGTTCTTAAGGTTCAATAAGCGATTGAACCATGTCAAAATGGTGTAAATAGGAAGGAGAAGAATGATGAAATTTATTGGAGCACATGTCAGCGCTGCCGGCGGCGTCGATCAGGCAGTTATCCGGGCACACGAATTAAAAGCCACTGCTTTTGCCCTGTTCACCAAAAACCAGCGCCAGTGGAACGCTCCACCTTTAGCCACTGATATTATCGATAAATTTAAAGAAAATTGTGAGCGCTATGGATACGGTAGCCGGCAAATTCTCCCTCATGATAGTTATCTGATTAATCTTGGTCACCCAGATACTGAAGCACTGGAAAAATCCAGGTTGGCTTTTGTTGATGAAATGCAACGTTGTGAACAACTGGGTATCGATTTATTAAATTTCCATCCTGGCAGTCATCTCAATAAGATAGATGTGGATAAATGCCTGACACGAATTGCAGAATCTATCAACATCGCTCTCAATAAAACGCAGGGAGTCACCGCTGTTATCGAAAATACGGCAGGTCAGGGCACAAATCTGGGGTTCAAATTTGAGCATCTGGCAGCAATTATTGATGGAGTTGAAGATAAAAGCAGAGTTGGCGTCTGTATTGATACCTGTCACGCCTTTGCCGCAGGTTATGATTTGCGTACCGATGACGTTTGCCAGCAAACTTTTCAAGAGTTTAAAAAAATTGTTGGCTTTCAGTATCTGTGCGGAATGCATTTAAATGATGCCAAAAGTGAATTTGCCAGCCGTGTTGACCGGCATCATAGCCTTGGGGAAGGAAATATTGGCAAAACACCTTTCAGTTATATTATGCAAGATGCCCGTTTTAATGGAATTCCCCTAATCCTTGAAACAATTAATCCAGATATTTGGCACCAAGAAATTGCCTGGCTGAAATCACAACAAAATTAATGGTCCTTTTCATTTAACGGGTATCAGTTCAATTTTAGCCATCATTGCGGCTAATTCAGGGCGATTGCTGATACCCACATTAGGCTGGCTAACGGCAAGCGCCGATACAGCCGTTGCCAATCGCAACGTGTGTTCACTGGATTCCCGCATCAACAAACCATAAACCAAACCGCCGACCATTGAATCACCGGCACCTACAGTGCTGATAACTTTACAATACGGTGGTTTTGCCAACCATGCTCCAGATGCATTAACCCATAATGCGCCCTGCTCACCCAAAGATATAACGACATGAGCAATTCCCTGGTCCCTGAGTTGATGTGCTGCCATGATCACATCGGATAGCTCAGGTAACAGGCGCCCGGCCCAGACCTCAAGCTCATAACGATTCGGTTTAACTAACCAGGGGGATGCTTTCAAACCCGCAACCAACGCTTCACGGCTGCTGTCGAAAATAATACAAGGACAAAGCTGGCGCAAGTGGGCCATCCAATCGGTAAACGATTCAGCAGAAACACCTGCGGGTAAGCTACCACTGACAACAACCATATCAAACTGTCCAAGCCATGAAAGCGAATCACTAACAAATTCCGACCATTCCGCTTCACTAACATAAAAACCAGAGAAGTTGAAATCCGTCACTTCACCGCTTTCTTCTGTTAATTTGACATTAATCCGTGTTCTGCCCGGCACTAAATGGAAACGATTTTCCATACCATTTTCACTGAAGAATTGCTGAAATCCTTCCTGATTTTCTCTACCCAGAAAACCACTGACAGTGACATCAATGCCTAAATCACGCAAAACTTTAGCAACATTATTGCCTTTCCCGGCAGCATGCAGTCCAGCTGCTTGCACACGATTAATCGCCCCTTTGACGATTTCCGGGCATAATCCAACCAAATCATAAGCTGGATTTAAAGTGATAGTGGCAACTCTACGGCTCATTGTGCCCGATGTCTCCTAAGTAGATAATCATCATCATTACTATGAATTTTCAGTTCCATTTATACCATTAAAATTGAATCGTTTCAGTTAAATTCCATACTTTATTGATCGTTGTCTTAAACTGATTTGCGGGTAAGAATAGTATTGAATTTTTCTCAAAAAGAGATATTAATTTGCTGAAATTTATCTGAAGGAATATATCAAATGTCCGTAATTGTTGGTGTTGGCGTTGTTATTGTGAATGAATATGGTCAGATATTACTTGGAAAACGCAGCAGTGAACATGCTCCATACTGGTCAATATTTGGTGGTCATGTTGATGCCGGAGAAACATTTGAACAATGTGCAATCCGTGAAGTTGAAGAAGAAACAGGTCTGACGATACAATCACCAAAAGTCTATGGTATTTGTAATAATCTCCAAACTTATCAACAAGAAGGAAAACATACTATTTCGGTGTGTTTGCTGGCGAAACATCCAGGTGGTGAGCCAAAATTAATGGAGTTGGAAAAATGCGAACAACTTATGTGGTGCAATCCTGATAATCTCCCTGAACCACATTTTGAAGCCAGCCGGAATGCTATAAAAATGTGGCGTGAGAATCGCTTTTATCTTACCGAATGAACTAACTTATATTAGCTCAATTTCAAATAATCCTTTATAACGTCTATTTACACCCTATAGACAAAAATGTATCTTTAAGCTAGTACAAAGAAACAATATACCAGCAGGAGTTAATATGTCCATTGAGACACCCCAGAGTTTAAAGCGCCCTCCCATACTGGGTGGTGCAATGATAATTGCCGGTACTGCTGTCGGTGCAGGAATGTTCTCTACTCCCGTGGCAACTTCCGGTGTCTGGTTTACTGGCTCAATTATTCTGCTGGTTTACACATGGATGTGTATGTATTTTTCCGGCTTAATGATACTAGAAACCAACCTGAACTACCCATCAGGTGCAAGCTTCCATACCATGACTAAAGATTTACTCGGTAAAGGATGGAATGCCATCAATGGTATCTCTATTACATTCGTGCTTTATATATTAACCTACGCCTACATTTCAGCGGGTGGCTCAATTATTGCCCACAATTTTGAAAATATTATTTCGATATCACAGGCAAATGCTGGCTTTATTTTCGCTTTTATCGTTGCATTTATTGTCTGGTTATCGACTCAAGCTGTCGATCGTCTGAGCACAATTTTGATAGGCGGTATGGTGATTACTTTTTTTATGTCCGTTGGCGGCATGTTTACCGAAGTTAAATATGTCATCCTGTTTAATCAGACGGATGCTATATCAAACGACACAGCAACAAGTTATATGCCTTACGCTTTAGCCGCTTTGCCCTATTTACTCGTTTCATTCGGATATCATGGTAATATCCCAAGTTTAGTAAAATATTATCATAAAGATAGAAAAGCCGTTATTCGCAGCCTGTTATTAGGTACATTAATCGCATTAGCTATTTATATCCTGTGGCAATATGTCATTCAGGGAAATATTCCCCGCGAAGCATTCAAACAGATTATTGCTGATGGTGGGAATATCGGTGATTTATTGAAACACATGGATAATACAACAAACAGCAAAACCGTTCACCAGCTTCTAAATGCCTTCTCTTATATGGCATTAGCAAGTTCATTTCTTGGTGTCTCTTTAGGGCTATTTGATTACATAGCCGATTTCTTCGGTTTTAAAGATGACAACACCGGCCGGTTAAAATCAGCATTAGTGACATTTATTCCACCAACAGTGCTAGCTTTACTGGCCCCCAATGGTTTTCTGTATGCCATCGGCTTTGCCGGATTAGCTGCAACCATCTGGGCCGTTATTGTTCCAGCACTTATGGTGCGGGCAAGCCGTCGCCGCTTCCCTGATGCCAGTTATCGGGCACCAGGCGGGAAATTCCTTATCGGATTTATCATTCTGTTTGGCTTGATGAACGCGGTAGCTCATATCCTGGCCTCCTTTGATTTATTGCCCGTGTATCGCTGATATACCCGATATTCTTTCTACAAACCCCAACGTAAAAAAACGCTGGGGTTTTCTGATCCCCACTTGCCTAATTCCCTAACTGCGAGTAATTTTGTCGCCGATTATTCTCTCCCAGTTTTATGGAAGGTTACATATGGCTAAAGCCAACGAAATTAAACGCGGTATTGCCGTCAGTTATAATGGTAAGTTACTGCTGGTCAAAGATATTGATATTCAAGCACCAAGCGCCCGGGGAGCCAGTACACTATATAAAATGCGTTTTACCGATATCCGCACCGGGCAAAAAGTGGAAGAACGTTTCAAAGGCGATGATATCATTGATACAATTAGCCTAACTCGTCGCAGCGTTAATTTTTCCTATATTGATGGCGATGAATATGTCTTCATGGATGACGAAGATTTCACGCCTTATCATTTTAAAAAAGAACAAATCGAAGAAGAGTTGCTATTCATCCCTGAAGGTGGCCTGCCGGGTATGCAAGTGCTGACAATAGAGGGACAGGTTATTGCCCTTGAACTGCCGCAAACAGTCGATATGGCTATTGAAGAAACTACCCCCGGAATTAAAGGTGCCTCAGCCAGTGCGCGGACAAAACCTGCAAGAATGAGTACCGGGCTGATCGTTCAAGTACCTGAATATATCAGCAACGGTGAAAAAATCCGTATCCATATTGCAGAACGTCGCTATATGGGGCGTTGTGATTAATAATATTAGCTAATCCTAAGTTGCTCTGTATAAAACAGAGCAACTCATTTTCGATTATTTCATTAATTATCCGCTTTCCTTTATAATTTAGGCATAATTTGAATTTCCAAATAAAATGCAAGCGTAAATTCGCCATTAACTTTCATTAACATTGCTCAAAAATGAAAAATAAAATTCCAAATATTCTTCAATTAAGTACTGAAGAAATAATATTTAAGATTTCTCTTAATATCAATTATAAAAAATTGTAACAATCCCGATTTTCTTTTCTCCTTTTACCCATTTAATTTCTGTTACACCAATCTGGTGTGGTAAATAAAAATAAACATCATTTTGGAAATCCAATTTTCGTCGCTGGGTAATTTTATCTCCTTTTCGCCAGCAAGTGGTATCAGTCCAGTGATCATGCCAATCAAAACGACACGGTGATTCAACAATTGCACCTGAAAAGTGAATAACCCCTGTACCTGATCTTGTCTCTGACTCACTACTCACAACACCAGGAATCATCAGGAAAAAACAACCCACCATAACCCGGAACATAGGCATAAAACCCTCGCCATAAGACAGCATTATTTGCTGAGATCTCCAAATGTAAAATCAATCTGGAAATCGGAAAAATTTACGAGTCCATGCTATTGGTAACGGCTATTTTTGTTGTTTTTTCACTGTTTTTAACTTTTAAAACTGATTAAAATATTTACATCTTTTAACATGAAAATTATCAGAAGTATTTATTAATAAATTAAAAATTTATAACTTTAAATATCCCCACTACCACTCAATAAGAACGGCAAAATTGAGCATAAATATTTACCAAATCAAATAAGCATCTGAAGGAAAAAGTACAAAACAGATAAAAAATCACCAGAATAACTTATGATAAGAACTGGATTCATGGCATTATTACCTAACACTTGTTATATTAACCTACACCCTTCATCTTTCAAGTTGCTGCTTTGTTGGCTGCGTTCACTTACCCCAGTCACATAGTTATCTATGCTCCTGGGGATGCGTTCTCTTGCCGCCGCGCTGCAACTTGAAATCTATTGGGTATACATAATTATCAGCTTGATTATTACTGAATTTTATTTTTAACAAATAGATATCCTGTGACATACAGTTACCCATTTGCCATATTTACACTTAACCTGTTAGAGATCGCTTTATTTCTCTCCTGGTATTTACCAGTTTACTGAAGAATATTGGGAAGGTATTTACCCCTCCTGATTGCTCATAAGATCCACATAAATAACATAAATTAGCAACATTGCTAATCTCCCGTACTGAGAAATCTAATTTTTTGTAAATTATGCCATTAAATACTCGCCTTTTCCTGATTGTTTCTGTACTCTCGGTCTGAATAACATTTATTGTAAATATCGTTATAAAACGTGGCGTCCAGCGCGTTTTTGCACCAAGCGCGTTGTTTACTTATTGCTTTTTCTAACACCAGTCTTCGAAGCGTTTGATATTTTTCAATAATAGCGACCAACTTAAGGTAAGGATAGCAAGGGAAAACAAAAATAATGGTCAAGTCTCAACCGGTACTGAGATACATTACGCGGCTGATCCCCGCGCTGTTCGTAGCGATCACTTTATCCGCGTGCAGCTCGCCAGATTCTTCAAAGTTTCGCAATACACAAACTGATACGCATGCAGTAAACGGTAAGAACGGCTTCTTACTTCAAGCGTCTCAGGATGAATTCGAAGCACTGGTTCGTAATCTGGACATAAAATCCAAAATTCTTAGCCAATACAATGGCTGGAAAGGAGTTGCCTATCGACTCGGCGGCAACACTAAGCGTGGTATTGATTGTTCTGGCTTTGTTCAACGTACTTTCCGTGACCAGTTTGGCATGGAACTACCACGTTCAACACTTGAACAACAAAACATTGGCAAAAAAATCGACCGCTCAAAATTACGTCCTGGCGATCTGGTTTTGTTTAAGACGGGTGCCCGTACAAGGCATGTTGGTATCTATGTTGGCAATAACAAATTTATTCATGCCTCCACCAGCAACGGTGTGATTGTTTCCATGTTAAACAGCGCATACTGGAGCAAACGTTATTATGGTGGCCGCCGGGTCATCAACAATAGCGTAATGCCTCCTAACGGCTAAGAATTCTTTCCCTTGCGTACAAAAAAGCGCTTCCATCAGAGGAAGCGCTTTTCGCGTTTATATCAGAATGGGTAAAGAGCTGTTATCTTTTCAGCAATCGCAGCACCAAGTGTCTTCAAACGACACATAACCGCACTCTCGTCTTCACTATCAACAAACAAGCACGGTTGACCTTCCCACTCAATCACAGTACTTTCAATTTGCATATCAGCAAGTGATTGCTGTAATTTTTGCATAACATTCCATGCAGCCATATCTTCGTGGCTGAGTAACTTCAACCCCATCAGGCTACTTTTTACATTCACTTCATCAACTGGAAGTGGTTCAACTTTGATACCCGCAAAACCGGGTGACCACCTGTAACTTTGCGGTAGTCGATGTACCACCGAAAGCTGAATATTATTCACAAATTATTCCTACCTGAAAGAACATAGATACAAAAGTTAAAGTTAGCGACTATCTTCAGGTGTTCTACTCGCCAAAACCGAATAACTACCCCCAAAAAAAGGTAAACAAAAAGTTAAATTTGTGTTTATAGTATTACATTAATTTCAAACTTCACCTTAGAAAAAATGAGATCAATCTCGCATTTTGCATATATTTATACTTTTTTTAAAAAAACTCAACTTGTTTTCATGCAAAAAACCAACTGTATGTTTAACTATTGTTTACATATTTTATTTTTTCAACTCAACTCTTTAACATGAAAATCAAACAAGAACCACAAAAGCAAATAGATAACAATATGTTTTATAAGGAAAAAATAATAACAACCTAATGATAACGCCCTTGAATATTTTTTTATTTAACAAAAATACAACAACAAACTTATAATCACCATCAATACATTAACAATCAATCATTTTCACAGAAAAACAATTCGGAATTTCCTTGCATTTAAAGCTCAATCTCTCAGCCTAATTCGAATATAAAAATCAATAATGCGACATATAAAAAGTCATAAAAGAATAAAACAGCAATAACTTCATCCCTGAAGAATATAGATATCATCAAACCATTCAACACTAAAATATTTCTAATAATCGGGAGACAATCCAATAATCTCGCTGATAATATTAGTGTTCCTAATGAAAATTTTAGTAATACAGAAAATGCTTTTGATACCACATAGTTAATATCATTTCATTGTTTAATGGTAGATATTCGAATAACACAGTGTGGCACAATTCCCTAATCTAAATGGTTATTTAAAAAATTATATTAAATATCATTCTGTCAAGATGGAATATATACCCAATAGATTTCAAGTTGCAGCGCGGCGGCAAGTGAACGCAGCCAACAAAGCAGCAACTTGAAAGATGAAGGGTATATTGACGAAGACAGACATCATTATGTAATAAAATTATGCCTCAATGGCACGCACGACCTCTTTTTGCATATATAACAAACAGCGCAGCCAAAATAACACATAAAACCATCGAACCAACCATTGGCCAGGCACTGCGAGCAGGTGACATGGCAAGTAATACCCCAACCAAAGCACTAATCCCAAAACGAATGGTACCTGCCAGTGAAGATACTGTCCCTGCCATATGCGGGTAACCATCTAAAACCACCGCCATTACATTAGATGTAATCATAGCAATACCACAGACATAAGCTGCCACACCGATGACCAGAGAAATAAAACCAAAACCCAGTGCGGTAGACAATAACAGCCAGATCCCCATAATAAACTGCACACTTAAACCAAAATACATCATTCTCAACGCACCAAAGCGCTGTACATAACGACTATTTATTGTTGTCATCACAAACAGAAATACGATATTAAGCGCAAAATAATAACCAAATTTCTGCGGCGACACACCATTCAACTCAATATAAACAAACGGCCCGGCACTGAGAAAAGAAAACATTCCCGCAAACGAAAATCCGCTGGCAAGCATGTAACAAAACACACGGCGCTGACGGAATAACATAATAAACTGACTTATAGTTGTGCGAAGGTGAAACTTTTGTCTTTTCTCTTTCGGTAAAGTCTCTTTTATAAAGAAAGCAACAAGGAATACCCCAATAACAGCAGTGATCGCAATACTCCAGAAAATAGCATGCCATGTGAACCAAATCATCATCATGCCACCAAGAATTGGAGCAATTAATGGTGCAATGGTCATTACCAATATGACAAAAGACATACTGCGTGAAAATTCATCTTTCGTGAACATATCCCGCATCAAAGCATTAATAACAACACTCGCAGCGGCGGCGGAAAACCCATGCAAAAACCGCATATAAATAAAACCGTCAATATCCTTGGCTATTGTACACGCGGCTGAAGCCAGAGCAAACACCATAACACCACCCAGAATAACCGGCTTACGGCCCAAACTGTCAGCCATTGGGCCATATATCATCTGACCGATAGCAAAACCAAGAATATAACTGCTCAATGTCATCTGAACCCGCCCACTATCCACACCGAAATCTTCGGCAACGGTCGGCAAACTGGGCAAATACATGTCAATGGCAAGAGGCATTAACATAGAAAGCAGCCCAAGGATCAAAATCAACCCTAAATAGGATGATCGTTGTTGTTGCACGCGTATTACTCCAATAATTTAAAATGATTAACTAAAACTAAGAACCTGCCCCAGCAGGCATGATTGTTGCGGGCTACACTCGTGTGCGCTCAAAAGCTATCGCTCTTGGCTACAAAGAGCAGCAAATAAAATAGCGCTAACGGAATGGACGCTAAGATTGAGGAACATGAATACAGGCAATTTCTTGCTCAGTTAACGGTCGGTACTCCCCTGGTTCCAACTCAGGATCTAAGATAATTTCACCGATTCGCTCACGATGAAGCTCTGTTACCCGATTACCTACCGCTGCAAACATGCGTTTTACTTGATGGTAACGCCCTTCACTGATAGTCAGACGAACTAATTGAGGTGCCAGAATTTCCAGTTGAGCGGGTTTTGTCAGTGTTTTTTCACCATTGAGTTGGACACCCGCAAGAAATTTATCTGCTGTCCCTTCTGCAACAGGATATTCAAGTGTTACCAGATAGGTTTTTTCACAATGATGTTTTGGGGAAGTAATACGATGAGACCATTGACCATCATCAGTCAGCAAAACCAGCCCCGTGGTATCCATATCCAGCCTGCCAGCCGTGTGTAATTTATGCGCCGCAGGTTCATCAATAAAATAGAGAACCGTCGGATTTACCGGATCATCCGTGGAGCAGACATACCCCTGAGGTTTATTTAGCATAAAATAACGAAGCCCTTGCTGCTGTTCCAGTAATGAACCATCAAACATGACCTGTTGCTCTGGAGCTAATTTATAAGCTCCGGTTTTTACCATCTCATCATCAACAGTGATACGTCCCGCGCGCAACTCACGCCCCACTTCATTCCGGCTGATACCAAGCTGTTGTGACAGAAATTTATCCAATCGCATGGATGAAGACACCTGTATTAAATTAATTCAAAAATAAACGTGACCCTACTATCTTGGTCTTACAACGCAAAGCCACCAAAAAAAGATGATGTGAGATGAATTCAAAAGCTTTCGAAGCTAATCATAACCATGTTTACTATAAACAACAATTATCTATTTGTTATAACGGGTTATAGTTTCACTCAATCAGATGATTATCTTACCTTACTTCTATCCGCAGTAAATTGATAAGAAAAATGTTACTCTTCCGCAAATATTTTTCTGTTGTGGAACAAATATGACTTTCACGTTACGTCCCTATCAGCAAGAAGCCGTGGATGCCACAGTCAATCATTTCCGGCACCATCGTGAGCCCGCAGTCATTGTGTTACCAACCGGAGCAGGTAAAAGCCTGGTTATTGCTGAACTGGCAAAATTGGCTCGAGGGAGAGTCTTAGTATTGGCGCATGTAAAGGAATTAGTTGCACAGAATTACAGTAAATATTGCGCATACAGCTTACAAGCAGATATTTTCTCCGCGGGATTGCAGCAGAAGCAAAGTGCAGGAAAAGTGGTTTTTGGCAGCGTGCAATCTATCGCCCGTAATCTTGAGCATTTTAATAATCAATTCTCTTTGCTGATCATTGATGAGTGCCATCGTATCAGTGATGACGAAAACAGCCAGTACCAGCAAATTATTCATCACCTTCGGCAAAATAACCCACAACTCCGTATTCTTGGCTTAACCGCGACACCTTATAGGATGGCTATCGGCTGGATATATCAATATCACTACCACGGCCTGATCCGCGGTGATGAAAATAGTTTTTTCCGTGATTGCATATATGAATTGCCACTGCGCTATATGATTAAGCACAATTTCCTGGTCCCTCCGCAGCGACTGGATATGCCAGTTATGCAATATGATTTCAGCCAGGTCCGCTCCAGTCAGCAAGGTATTTCCAATGAAACAGATTTGAACCGTGAAATCAAACGACAAAAACGCGTCACACCTCATATTATCAGGCAGATCATTGAATATTCGGCTGACCGTAAAGGAATTATGCTTTTTGCTGCAACAGTCGAACATGCCAAAGAGATCTTTCAATTACTTCCTTCTGGCCAGGCCGCATTAGTCAGTGCCGATACATCAACCACCGATCGTGACCTGTTTATCGAAGCCTTTAAAGCTCAACAATTGCGTTACATGGTTAACGTTGCCGTATTAACTACCGGATTTGACGCGCCTCATGTCGATCTGATAGCCATCCTGCGCCCTACCGAATCCGTCAGCTTATATCAGCAGATTATTGGCCGTGGTTTAAGATTATTTCCGGGTAAAAAAGATTGCCTTATTCTCGACTACGCAGGAAATCCTCACGATCTTTACACACCGGAAGTGGGCAACAGTCGGCCAGATAAGCAGAGCCAACCGGTTCAGGTATTCTGCCCTATCTGTAACTTTGCCAATATATTTTGGGGCAAATGTACCTCCGACGGTGAAATTATCGAACATTTTGGACGCCGCTGTCAGGGCTGGGAAGATGATCAACATGGCAAACGTCGTCAATGCGATTTCCGCTTTCGTTTTAAACTCTGTCCCCATTGTGGTGTAGAAAATGACATTGCAGCGCGGCGTTGTCACCGTTGCCAAGAGGTGCTGGTCGATCCCGATGATATGCTGAAAGCGGCATTAAAACTCAAAGATGCCCTGGTACTGCGGTGCGGTGGTATGCAACTCATCCCTGGAACTGACAGTAAAGGAGAATGGCTGAAAATCATCTATTACGATGAAGATAGCGCTGATGCCTCTGAACGCTTCCGGCTTACAACCCCGGCCCAACGACGGCTCTTTGAGTACCAGTTTCTCCGTCAGCATCAACGTGCCCCGGCGGTACCTTTTAACTGGAAAACGGCTTCAGACATCGTTCATCAGCAACCTTTATTACGTCATCCCGATTTTGTCGTCGCCCGTAAAAAAGGTCAGTTCTGGCAGATTCGTGAAAAGATCTTTGATTACCAAGGACGCTTTCGTCGAGCAGATGAATTGTATTAATAGGCCCCAATTGACGTATTCCATTTGCTGTCACAACTATTTTTCGCTAGAATGCCGCCCGTTTAACGCCCGCGTTAAGCCAAATCTCGAACCTGCTGCTGGGTCGCCTGTAGCAGGATTTATTTTCTTCTTCAAAGAGAAAAAATAATGTTTACTATTAATGCAGAAGTACGTAAAGAGCAGGGCAAAGGTGCGAGCCGCCGCCTGCGCAGAGCTAACAAGTTCCCAGCTATCGTATATGGTGGCAACCAGGAGCCTGTTTCTATTGAGCTGGATCACGATCACGTTATCAATATGGAACACAAAGCAGAATTTTATAGCGAAGTTCTGACTCTGGTTATCGACGGTAAAGAAACTAAAGTTAAAGTGCAGGCTGTACAGCGCCATCCGTTTAAACCAAAACTGGCGCACATTGACTTCCTGCGTGCTTAATTAGCCACAGTCGAGCTTTTCGGGACGCCGAGTAAATAACGCCGCATTTGCGGCGTTATTTATTTCAGGTATCAGTGACCACCACTGCGCCGCTGTAATTGGTCACGTAAATTTGGTGGCGTGCCCTTAATTGTTAAAGTATCCGTTACCGGGTCCCAGAAAATTCTTTCGCCAAATAACATTGCATCGAAATTAATTGTCAATCCGCCACCGCTTCCGGCAAATTTAGTTAACTGACGCAATGTACTGCGATCCGCTGGAAAACACGCTTCCAATTCATATCCCTGTTCCTGAGAAAATTGCTGGAAATTCTGCTCGCCCAATGTTGGCAATTCTTGAGACAACTCCTTAATCTCAATTTCCTCTCCTGCCTGCAATTGTTCATTACAATAGCTGTAGACTTGCTGGCGATATGCCTGGCGCTCATTTTTATCAAGCTGACCTGACTCGCAATAATCATCAACGGCCTGTAACAGCCCCTTATTTTGAGCCTTAGCATTCATCCCTTCACTGGCAGCGAGAAAATCCATAAAGAAATCTGAAACCTTACGTCCTACCCGCCCTTTCAGGAATGTTAAATAACGGCTTGATTCAGGATTCGTTTCCCACTCAGTCAAATCTATACGAGCAACAATATCAGCATGAGGGATATCCAGATAATGCGTGGTATTTAGATCCAGATTATCGTTAACAGACATACTGTTACAGCTATTAAGTACCGCAATCAACAAATACTCTACCGCCAGATAACGATACTGACAGAACAGGACCGTCCCACCTTCGGCAAACGGATATTTTGCCAGTTCATCCCTCAGACGAGCCGTTGCTGCGCGACTGAACCCCAGAAAATCTTCATCACCTTTACGCTGATGTCTGAGCGCTTCCGCCAATTCACTCTCTTCATTAAACAGGCCGTAAGCTTTGCTTTTTGCGCTATATACACGGTGTAATTCAGCCATCATATCTTCCACCACCCGATCGGTGGAGAGCAGAGAATCACGCAGCACGACATCCAGCGTCTGCTCATCACGCTTGATTAATTGATGCAAGGCAATTTGGTCTATTTGCAGACTCATTCTTTCTACTCCTTCCGCCGCTTATTTCATTCGCATCTAACGGCGTATTCAAACACTGATAACCCACTGCTGCAATAAAAAACCCCGGGAAAAATAATGTTTCGCCATGTTCCATCAACTATTATTTACTGACAGATATCAGAAAATTGCTAAAGACGCGCTATTACTGCAACATAAAATCTTAACCGTGAATTAATTTGCCACAAAAGAGCAGAAAATCACGCACCTATACGGTAAGATAGTGTGCTTTGTTAGTTCAGGAAGTCTAAACTTATGCCACAGTCATCTCGTTATAGTGACGAACACGTTGAACGTTTATTAACAGAATTAGTCAGTGTTCTGGAAAAAAACCGTACGCCGACAGACCTTTCTCTGATGGTACTTGGCAATATGGTAACAAATTTAATCAATACGAGTGTATCTCCTGCCCAGCGCAGACATATTGCTGACTCGTTTGCACACGCGCTTAAATCTTCAGTAAACGAAGATAAAGCCCATTAATTTTTAACTAAGAGCCTATCCCAGTAGGAGTTATTGTTGCAGACAGTTTGAACACGGACAGCGCGCAGAAACCGGAGCGTACACATAGTACGTGAGGATTTCGAGCACTGCCCAGGTTCAAAATGGCAAATAAAATAGCCCTAATGGGATGGGCTCTAAGACCACAACGTAAACAAAATATGGTGACTAGCCGTCAGCGTTATCGAGAAAAAGTGTCCCAGATGATTAGCTGGGGGCATTGGTTTGCCTTGTTTAACATCCTGCTCAGTCTTGGATTAGGTAGCCGTTACCTATTTGTTTCTGACTGGCCGGGCTCGCTGCTCGGCCGTGTCTATGCTTTGACCAGTTGGCTTGGGCACTTTAGTTTTATTGTTTTTGCCGCTTATCTGCTGATTCTGTTTCCACTGACATTTATTGTCATGTCACAGCGCCTGCTAAGGTTTCTTTCGGCCATTTTCGCCACAGCCGGGCTGACACTGTTAATATTCGACATTACCATCTACCACCGTTTCCACCTTCACCTGACACCTTTAGTCTGGGATTTAGTTATCAATCCGGATCAAGGGGAACTGGCGCGGGACTGGCAACTTATGTTCATCTGTATTCCAGTCATTTTTCTGGTACAGATGTTATTTGGCACCTGGAGTTGGCAGAAACTACGCAGCCTGAGTCGGCAACGGATTGGCAAACCATTAGCTGCCGTCCTTATTTCTGCCTTTTTGGCTTCCCATATGATGTATATCTGGGCTGATGCTAATTTTTATCGTCCGATAACCATGCAACGCTCTAACCTGCCGCTCTCTTATCCAATGACAGCGCGTAAGTTTCTTGAAAAACATGGCCTGCTGGATCAGCAAGAATATCAGCGCCGCCTTATGCAACAGGGGGATCCTGCTGCATTAACAGTGGAATATCCACTTAATGATCTGACTTATCAGGATAAAGGCAGTGGATACAACCTATTGATACTGGTGGTTGATGGGCTGGATAATAAAGACATTACAGAGAATATGCCTGTACTCTCCCATTTCAGAGAAACCAGCGTTCAGTTCAATCAACATTTCAGTAATGGTATTCAAAATGATACCGCCCTATTCGGGCTATTTTATGGTATTTCTTCTGGCTATCTGGATGGAATACTTGCTGGACGTAAATCATCAGCACTGATTAATGCACTGACTCATCAGGGATATCAATTCGGCTTATTCTCCTCTACAGGATTTAATACTCCACTTTATCGTCAGGCATTACTTTCCGACTACTCATTGCCCACAGCGGTCAACCAAAGTAATCAACTTACGGTAACACAGTGGCAGCAATGGCTGAATTTACCCACTAACAACGCCCCGTGGTTCTCGCTCTTGAAAATGAGTGGACTGGATGAAACTGATGCAGAAGGTAATAGGGCAGCTCTAGATGTTCAAATTAGTGCTGTATTAGAGACGCTGAAAAACAAAAACGCGCTAAATAATACGGTCATTGTTATTACCGCCGCGCATAGTGAAATCGCCGCTGCACATCCACCAAAATGGATAAATAATGACAGATTTAATCGTGATCAAATGCATGTTCCTCTGCTTATTCATTGGCCTGGAACACCATCACAGACCATTGATAAACTGACAAGCCATCAGGATGTCATGACAACATTAATGCAACGTTTGTTACATGTCAGCAACTCTCCTGACGATTACTCTCAAGGCGAAGATCTGTTTACAGCGCAACGTAATAGCCCATGGATTATTACCGGTGATAATGGCTCTCTGATCATCACAACCAGTGAGAACACCCTGTTTCTGGATAAAAACGGTGATTATTCCTTATATGACCTTGAAGGCAACGAAGTCAAAGATGCTAAACCCAATCTGGCACAACTGTTACAGATACTCACAGAGGTTAAACATTTTATAGCTAATTAAATGCTTAAAAATCAATCGGTCATTAAATTTAGCACTTGCTTTAATTCATAAAATCAGTAGTATATTAAAAGTTATCGGCATGTAGCGCAGCTTGGTAGCGCACCGTCATGGGGTGTCGGGGGTCGTAGGTTCAAATCCTATCATGCCGACCAAATTTCCCTAGAAAAACCAACCTGTTAGGGTTGGTTTTTTTATACCTGGAATTTGCTTGGGGAAAAATTAGGGAAAAACTGGGGAAAAACCCCAACTCCATATCTGGCATTTATAACCACTTATAAATCTGCCTTTCTTACCTAAAAATATAAAATTATCTAATTAATATGGAAGTGTGTTTCGTTTTATTCACCGGCAAATACTTATACACAGTAGAAAGAGACGTATTGTAAATCAGTGATAGTTGTTTCCGCGTGTGACCTTTAGCTAGTAATCTTGCAGCTTGTTTCCTATCTTCAGCTGACAGTGACACCGGTCTGCCGCCAATTCTTCCCTGAGCGCGCGCAGCTATTAAACCTGCGTTTGTTCTTTCAACAATCAGTTCCCGCTCCATTTCGGCTAGTGCGCTCATCACATGAAAGAAGAATCTCCCCATAGCGGTACCGGTATCGATACTATCAGTGAGGCATATAAGCCGGTCACCCGGCTTTCGCATTTACTCTGCACCTATCTATTCTATGCTCAATACCGCTCACAATTTCACCTCATCACCACTTTTCAGACCAAACTTTCATTTTGGTCACTAATTGATGCACAGATAAATCTGATTTTGACGCTATGTACATGCTTAAGACTCTATCTGATTAAGATAGCTGTCTGTTTATGGGTTCTA
>NZ_JAJAFX010000057.1:0-32221 GCF_025384845.1 Photorhabdus temperata
GTCAGGATATCAATCAGGTATATTTGGGCTGACGATATATGCTTTGAGTGTTTCTCTTTGAATGCGGTGACCGTCTTAACGATCACCTTTAATTGAATGGCAATGAGATAAAATGACGTCGGGGTTAATTGGCGATTAGCTTTCCCATGACTCTCTTTTTATTGAGTTGTTATCAGATGGCGTATTCTTATCTTCAAGTTTCTCCTCCAATTCATTTAAACGCTGCTCCATCGCCGTTAATTTTTCACGGGTACACAGCAGAACCTGAGTTTGAATATCAAATTCTTCGCGGTTAACTAAATCAAGTTTGCCAAGCTGGGATTGCAAAATCATCCGTAATTTTTTCTCTATATCGTCACCAAATTCTTTAACTCCCTTGGGTAAGGAATCCTGGATCTGGCGGGCGATTTGTTCAATTTTTTTGGGATCGAGCATGATGCATCCTTTTTATGACATAAATAATCTCCGATAGTGTAATACCAGATGGTAAAACCACAAACCACTGTGAGCCAAGTTTCACATCTGATTTTGTTGATTGCCCCCGGTAAATATTAGCGTTATAGTTTGCAGGCTTATCTCAGGGCGGGGTGAAAGTCCCCACCGGCGGTAAACATCAGGTCATCTTACGGGTGACTGGGTGAAGCCCGCGAGCGCTCCGTTTGTGGTTATCTTTATGATAAATCGGAGGTCAGCAGATCCAGTGTAACTCTGGAGCCGACGGTTATAGTCCGGATGGGAGAGAATAACGGCATCTGTCGGGCTTTTTGCCCGCCTGTTGTTCCGGCTATGGCATGTGAACATTATATTAATAATATTAATGTTATGATGTGGTGTCATAGTGAGAACTCCTCAAGACTGCCCTGATTCTGGTAATCCATAAATTTTAACGAGGTTTTTTTACCATGAATCAGACGCTACTTTTTGAATACGGCACATCATCAGAACGTGTTGAACGCGCTATTGACGCTTTACGTGATGGCGGCGGTGTGATGGTGCTGGATAATGAAGATCGTGAAAATGAAGGTGATATTATCTTTGCGGCCGAAACGATGACCGTAGAGCAAATGGCGCTGACTATCCGTCATGGCAGCGGTATTGTCTGCTTGTGTCTGACAGAAGACCGCCGGCAGCAATTGCAATTGCCAATGATGGTGGAAAATAATTCCAGCCCATTCCAGACAGCTTTTACTGTAACCATTGAGGCTGCTCAGGGTGTGACAACCGGCGTTTCTGCGGCTGACCGTATCACAACCATTCGTGCCGCGATTGCGGATCATGCGAAGCCGAGCGATTTGAACCGTCCGGGCCATGTTTTCCCACTGCGTGCACAGCCTGGTGGTGTCCTGGCCCGTCAGGGGCATACTGAAGCAACAATTGATTTGGTCAGTTTGGCAGGTTTCAAGCCAGCAGGTGTATTGTGTGAATTGACCAATGATGACGGTTCAATGGCTCGTACCCCTGAAGTGGTGCAATTTGCGAAATTACATAATATGCCGGTGGTAACCATTGAAGATCTGGTGGCTTATCGTCAGGCAGTAGATCTGAAAGCCAGTTAAAACGTCATCATCTGATAATCGGCTGAAATATCGGTTATAACGCACAGACATTTACCCAAACCACAGTTCGCACAAGCTGTGGTTTTCAGTTTTTTTGAACAACTCCATCACCTTTGGCACACTGTTTTGCCTGTCTGAAAGGCGTAATCTCTCTGCAAGTATTAAAATTACCTATATTTGGTATGGGAGGTCGTATGAATATTTCCAGAATGCCAGCTCTGTTTGTTGGTCATGGCAGCCCAATGAACGTACTGGAAGAAAATCGTTATACCAACGCTTGGCGTGAGCTTGGCGAAAGGCTGCCTGTCCCCAGAGCTATTTTGGTGATTTCTGCTCATTGGTACACCAATGGCACAGCTGTAACCGCCATGACTCAACCGAAGACTATCCATGATTTTCGAGGTTTTCCACAGGAATTGCATGAAACTCAGTATCCGGCTAAAGGATTACCTGAACTGGCTGCTTTAGTGCAGGAAATATTGGAACCTGTGGAGGTTTATGCCGATCACCATCAATGGGGATTAGATCACGGGACTTGGGGCATTCTGATTAAGATGTATCCTCAGGCCAATATTCCTGTGGTGCAGTTGAGTATAGATGACGCTAAACCGGCGGCGTATCACTATGAATTGGGGAAAAAGCTGGCTGCTTTGCGAGATGAAGGTGTGTTGATCCTGGGAAGTGGTAATGTGGTACACAATCTTCGTGCTATGAAGCAGCAGGAACCTAATGCTGAACCGTACCCTTGGGCAGAAACATTTAACCGTTATGTGCGTGATAACCTTACCAGCAATGAACAGCCTTACCCTTTAGTTCATGCATTGGACAGGGAGGATGGTCAGTTATCCAATCCATCTCCTGAACACTTTTTGCCATTGCTGTATGTCATGGGAACGTGGGATAGAAAAGAAGTGGTTTCTATTCCTGTGGATGGCATTGTGTCCAGTTCACTGAGTATGTTGTCTGTGCAGGTTGGTTAAATAGTCAATCTTTGTGCTGTATTGGTTGAAGTCTTTTGCCCTTTTGTTAGGATTCCCGGTGGCGAGATCATCGCCACCTTGTCCGCGGAAAGGGCTGCAATCTTGACTCAACCCAAAACTTCATCTTTATTTTCCTCTTCACCATTCAGAATCAATTTTGAACAGCAGTGCAAGCGTGCAAAAGAGTTACGTAATGCATTACGACAATCGCTTCCTGAGGCAATTGAACGTTTTCGTTGTTGTTATCCGCATTTGACACAAGAGGAATTAGTTCAACAGCACAGCCGATTAAGTGATGCAGGCTTTGTTGAGGCAGAAGTGGTAGATTGAAATATGCTAAAGAAACAAAACCATATTTCTACAATAACCAAGTTAAGCCACCCTCTTCTTTTGTGAGGACGGCTTTTAACTAACGGTTTTCGCGGGTATGTCAAAGGTCTACAATGTAAATTGTATCGTTGGATACCTCGTAATGGACTTCGTAATCACTAAAAAGTACTTTACGTACTTCGCGGGGCTTATATCTAGGCTGAGGAATCCCTATCTTAGGTTGCAGTGTCAAATTCGTAGTGCTGATAATTAGATGGTCTAATACATCATTGGCATGTGATTTACTGTATTGACAGGCAAAATGATAGATGCGCTCCAAATCATTTTGAGCTTTAAGTGTCCAATAAACTTCCATGATTATGATGTTTTCAGCTTGGATGCAAAATTAATAACATCTGAATGATTCACAATACGGCCTGTATCGACATCCGCGAGGCCAGCCAAAATCATTTGGTGGCGATGTTCACGCTCCTCAATCATTGAGGTGAGAGCCTCTTTAATGATCCACGATTTTGAGCGGTCTAACTCTTTGGCTAAATCGTTTATAGCTGTAGCTAGTTTGATAGGTATCTGTGCGGTAATCGTCTGTTTTGCTGATATGGACATAAGAGCTCCCAATAAAAACCAATAATAATTATTGACCACTATAGCATCAATAACGGTCAGATTCTTTACTTTTTAAGGCTTGATAGCTGACCGATGAGACAGGGATTTTGTGTGAAAATGCATTGATGTTCTGCCACCAGAAATTTCATTGGCTCAATTATCTCTGTGTTATATAAAGGAATAGGTTTCGTGAGCAGATTAATAGAATGCGATCGAGAAAAACTGTAAAGTGGATATATTGATTTTTAGCTTCAAAAAAGATGAGCAATTGTAGCTATAATTTTAATATTGCTAAACATTATATAGGTGGATCAGCTAATGACTGTTAGAAAAGATATAAAGGATGACAAATTAATTTATACGGAGGATTTGGGATGGATAGATCTTGGTCATGCTAGTGGTCATGATTCCAAAATGTTATGGGAACAGTTGATTACTGAGAAAAGTAGTTCTCCTTTTATGAAAGGGTACTTTCTGGTTAATTATGCTCAAGGCATGAGTAAATATATTTTTAAATCTTCAATTCATGCTCAATGGATGGTAAAAAAAGGATTGCCTATTGAAGTGAAAAAATCCATTGCATTTTCAATGATGTATTGTGTATCGTTAGAGTTCGAAGAGTTACAGTCAAATTTTGTTTTTTCAAATATTACTGACAGTGGGTTTAGTTGTGAAGATTTAATTTCAAACTTATTAGGTTTTTATAAATCAGTGCAACCAAGGGATTATATGTCTTTAATAAAACCAAAATCTAAAGATTATGCATATAAAATATGGGATTATTACGGTCCTGTAGGTAAGTATAAGAATAAAGAATTAAGACCTTGGATTTTTCCTGATCCGGAGAAATACCCTAACAATGCTTTTCCGTATAAGAAGAATTTGCCATATTATTTAAATACGATTAAACCTTTTTCTTCTTATGAGAAAGATATTGTTATAAGTCATGTAAAGCCAATAGCTTCTTATGAGGTTAAGTTGTGAGAACATTATTTTTTTTCGTATTTTTTTTATTCGTTCTTATCTTTTGGGGGTGGTGGTTTTTATCAATGCCTAATGTATTTTATAGTGAGAAAGATTTTTTTAAATATAATTTATTAACTTATAATGAGATAAGGAATTCTCCCCGTGTATCAGAAAATTATGTTTTCGAATACTCGCCGAATGATGAAACATCACCACAAAGAAGCACCATTTATTTCTGTGATTTAAAAGATATAAGCTCCAGTTATAATGAACTGGTTCATTATATAAATGAAAATGGTTTTTTTATATCAAGAAACAATTCGTTGTTATATAAAGATAGCTCAAAAGATGATGTATATTTTATCTTAGATAAAGTGATTTTTAATAAAAAAGAATGTTTAGAATTGATCTTTTCAAAAGAGATAAAATAATTTGAATTATTTCTTTTGTTTTATGAGTTGTAATTTTAATAAGCGATTTTATTTTATACATGGTGTTTTATGATGGATGTAATATGGTGGTTTTATTAAGATTTTTTATAATTCATTATGGAGATAAATTTTTTATGGGGCGAAATTATGAAGAAGTTAACAGTGGTAATTACGGTGATAATATTTACTTTTATTAGTATTTATTTATGGTTATTTATGATGCCGAATGTTATCTATAAAGAAAATGACTTCTTAAAATATCACCTGCTTACCCATAAAAAAATAAGAGAAGCTCCCCGTATTTCTCAAAATTATTTCTTCGAATATTATCCAAATGATGAATCATCGCCTGTATATAATTCTGTTTATTTTTGTGATTTTGATTTGAAACGTATGGATAATAACTATAATGAAATTGTTAATTATATAAAATCAACTGGTTATACAGTAAATAATGACGACGTATGGTATATAAAAGGATTTGAAACTATATATGACGATTCTTTTATATTGTCAAAATCACCTGTGGTTGGAAATGAAAAGAAAGAAAATTGCTTAGGATTAACCTTTGCTGAAAATGTTAAATGACTTTAATAAGCTCTAGTTATTAACTGATATTATGAAAGAGTTAATGGTTTTAATCAAGAATGTTTGGTGTCAGGTTTTTCAAAAGAAATAAAATGATCTGAATTATTTGGGGATTCCTCCCCAAAATATTAATTTTAACTAACTCTTTCATCCCATATGCTATATCCTGAGGTACCTGCGATATGGTGTTTCCAAGTTATATTTCCATAGGCAATGGATATAATTTCATAGGGTTGTGCATCATTATGGGTAAGTGAGTTGGGATAATGGGTAGATATATTGGTTATCGATGCATGCATGATTTCAATTGAATAATATTTCTCTTGAGAACCATTATTTGATGTTCTGTAAAAATCTAATCTGCAATTTATTGATTCATTTTCTGATATTGCGATGCCCAATAGAGGTGAGGATTTGTCTATTGGTTTAGTAATTGAAATAGGAGAGTGATTAACATTTTGTTCTCTGCTGATATCATGGTCAAATGAATAAACATAAATTTCATTTTCATGACCAGTTTGATATTTATTACCGATGGAATCATAGGTAGAACAACCACTGGATATAAGCCCTTGCTTTTTACCTGTGATGGTTAAATATATTGTGTTCGCCATATTATTTATCCTTTTTTTATAAGCTTGTAAGGGTACAACGTTTTTTCATCGGATATTTAAGGGAGGAATTTTTGGCGTTTCTACTATCTTCCTCATTCCTCCCTTGTCTGGATATTAATCCAAAATAATGTGCGGATAGAAGCGGGATAAATCCTGGGTTATCAGTTCACGGTCTTCACGCAAACCAATACCACAAGGCTGATCATTGACCAGCCAGCTACCAATCAGCGTATAACTGTCACCGAATTTTGGCAGTGTATGGAATTGCTGAACGATCATGCCTTCTTTACCGTAAGGGCCATCAGCGCTGGCAATTTCCTTACCATTCTCAATGATGCGAATATTCGCCCCTTCCCGAGAAAACAGCGGCTTAATAACATAGCTGTCCATTGCTGGATAGTTATCATCAGCAAAATAAGCGGGTAACAGGTTTGGATGATTCGGAAACATCTTCCACAACATTGGCAGTAATGCTTTGTTAGAAATAATGCTCTTCCAGGCAGGTTCTAACCAGCGAACGCCGGCATCTTCCAGTTTGGTGGCGAAAATCTCACGGAACATCATCTCCCAAGGGTAGAGTTTGAACAGATTGCTGATCACCTGGTCTTGCAAATCAGTAAACTGGCCTTTCTCACCCAAACCGATCTCTTCGATAAATAAGAATTCAGTCGGAACACCGGCTTCCAGCGCACAATCCTGTAAGTACTGAATAGTACCGCGATCCTCTTGCGTATCCTGACAGCAGGTCATGTGCAATAAGCCAAAACCATGTTCATCACGCAATTGAGCAAAACGTTCAATCAACTGCTCTTGCATGCTGTTGAATTGATCGGCGTGTGCTGGCAACAAACCGGCATTCATCTGATCTTCCAACCAGATCCATTGGAAAAAAGCAGATTCATACAGTGAAGTTGGCGTATCGGCATTATTTTCCAACAATTTTGCCGGGCTTTTACCATCGTAAGCCAAATCCAACCGGGAATAGAGTGACGGCTGGCTGGTAATCCAGGAACTGCGGACAAAATCCCAGCAATGTTTTGGGATCTGGAATTTAGTCAACAGCTCTTCACTATCGACGACTTTCTCTACCACCTGCAAACACATCTGATGCAGCTCGGCAGTGGTATTCTCGATTTCTTCAATTTGAGCAAGAGAAAACTGGTAATAAGCATCTTCACACCAGTATGGTTCACCATGCATGGTGTGAAAATTAAAGCCATATTCTGTCGCTTTTTCGCGCCAGTCCGGGCGCTCAGTAATAGCAATGCGTTTCATCCGTGATTAGCCTCCCACTGAACGTGAAGTAGAACCAGAAGAGGAACTACGTTGCATGGTTGACTGTTTTGCAACAGAGTCACCGAAGCCGCCGCGGGTGATGGTTGTTGTCGTGGCGGGTTTTGGCGCCATAGCGGTTTTAGGAACCGTCATGGAGCGGCCACCAGCAGTAGCAGGGCCATAGCTTTTGCCTGTCGCATCAACAAATTTACCGTTTGCCGGGCTAGTGGCAGATTTGGAGCTAAACAGCGGTTGTGATGGTGCTGCGCCGCCGCCCATCAGACGCCCCATCATAAAACCTGCCATCAGAGGCATCCAGAAGCTGCCACTTTGCTGCGGTTGGGCTTGTGCATTGCTATTCGCGGCTGTGCTGGAGCCATCCGTGGTAGATGTGCTGCCAAGACCCGCCTGTGCCGGAGCTTGAGTACATTGTGCTTCACCAAACTCAGCGATACAGTCTTCTTTGGTCGCATATTTAGGCGCTGTTTTTTCCGCTTCTTTCAACGCGTTGTTGTAAGTCAGATTACATTGTTCACTTTGTGATGGGTTTGCCTGAGAACAATCATCTGCATTCATGTAAAGAGAGACGGTTTCATCACTCTGTTCACAGGCAGATAACATGAAAACCGCACTGACAGCGATTGCCACAGGCGCAAGGCGATAACTGCGCCAGGCCTTACGGAATGTGTCGTGATTAATATTTTTGGTCCGCTTTATTGTCATAGTCGTATACCCAAATTTTAGGTGTCTGTGATTCTTTCATGAAATAGCTCTAAGGATAGGGGAAAGATGAGCAAAATTAAAGCATAAACCTTCGAATTGATAACCTAATTTTTTGTCTGACAAAGCGGCTGGCGGATATTGATTATCTGGTATTCCGTTAAATCTGGTTTCAATGTTGTGAAATATATATGTGAATTTTAAAAATCAGTGCTGTAATTGATATTTTGTGGTATTAATTCTACCCGTATAAGTTCCAGTAAATTAAGGATAATTAAATGGGTAACGTTATGATGTAAGTAAATCTACTAATTATATTATCTGCTGTTATAGCGCCAGAAAATAATCTCGGCAATATAATCTTAAATTAGTAACTGATTGTTATTATATTATTGGTTTTGTATTTTCTATTTTAATTAAGGAATTAAGTAGTATGGATAAAAGTCAATATTCAAAAAAATGGCAAACGCGTTTTACATTCTTTGAACAGCACGGCGCTCCTAAGGCATCTGAGCATAAAGCTGCCATGAGAACAGAACCATTTGGTCGCCGTATCTTGTTGAACATGAATTTTATTGCTTTCTTTTTTGGTTTTATTTACTTCTTTGTTTTAGGTTTATGGCGAAAAAATCTGACCTTATTCGGCGTCTTTGTTGTCGTAATGATGTTATTAGGGGCCATTGAAGGTGTTCTGGGTATTGAGATCCCTCCAGCTGCTGACACGGGGATTAGTTGCGCTTTTGCGGCAATATGGGGAATGACCGCTAACTATGCCTATTATCTGAAAGAAACGGTGAATAGCCAGAGTTGGAATCCATTTGAAGGATTTTTCTGATTTATATATTCTCTGCATTAAGGTAAATATCGTATTTTCTTTCAGAATAAATTGTCGTTGGCAGGAAATAAAACAGCCCGCTTTCTGGCGGGCTCAGATTATTGACAAAGCGCCGCTTTTTAGCCGACACTTTGTTTTAGTCAAGTTCTGTTCGCCAAACGGAGTTTACCACCACGAATTAAGAGAAAGTCGAAAAGAAATCAGTACGCAAAGGAATATTATCCCAACAGATGGTATTAACACACTTTCTTATTGTATTTTATGAAGAAAACCATAAAAACAACGCAATAAAAAAATGGATAAAACAATTAATCTGGCAGGGTTAACACCCTGAAAAAACGGGGGGTTATCTGAAAAAACATCAAGGGTAGTGATTTATTAAAACTACTCAGAATTGCCGGTAAAACAGCGTCAGTAAAGGGTATGATTAACGTTGATTTAACGTAAAATACGATATCCTATAGTAATTAAACTTAATAAAAATCAGGTGGTAAAAGTGGTCACAAACCGTCAAAACACTATATTGATTAAAACCCTAAATTAAAACAGTGACTTTAAATAACAGTTTAAAACCTGCTCATGATAAAACTCAAAGTGGGAGAGCCTGTAATATGGCTTTTCTACGGTTCGATTAAACTGTTCCTCTTTATAAAAACCATTGCCCGTGAACTTCACAAATGATTTGGATATTGATATATCGTTTTTCAAAGCGCGATCATGGTCATGTTCTAGTGGTGTTGTAGTCAAATAATTTCAGCTAGTTTCATAGATCTTTGTTGCAACTTTCCATATTGGCTATTTTTGCCCATCCCCCGATAAGGTTCAAAGTTGATGAGGAAAAAAATGGGTACTCAGTTAGCGCTAAGATTTTAATACTCTTTTGCCGTGTTCCCTGAGTTCCCCATCTGGCCCGACATACTTATAGAGAGCCTGTCTGCTAATCCCAAGCTCTTCACATAATTCAGATACGCTACAATCTCTACTCTTCATGGAAGCTTGTGCAAGGCGAACCTGAGATTTTGTGAGTTTAAAAGAACGTCCGCCTTCACGTCCTCTTGCTCTGGCCGCTGCCAGCCCTGCTTTTGTTCGTTCACTGATCAACTCCCGTTCAAATTCGGCCAGCGCGGCAAAAATCCCAAAGACCAATTTGCCACTGGCCGTCGTCGTATCAATTTCTGCACCTTGCCCGGTCAGTACCTTAAATCCGATTTTTCGATCCGCCAGATCATGGATAGTATTCACCAGGTGTTTTAAGCTTCGGCCAAGCCTGTCAAGCTTCCATACCATTAACACATCGCCAGCCCTGAGCGCTTTCAAACAGGCATCCAATCCAGGACGTTTGTCTGACTTCCCTGATATTTCATCCTGATAAATGTTTTCTTTATTAACACCGGCAGCAAGTAAAGCATCCAGTTGGAGATCTTGCACCTGACTTCCATCAGATTTGGAGACACGGGTATACCCAATTCGCATGAACGACCTATTTTAATTGTTTAAGTTTTTCAATGGATTTGTTTTCTATCAGGATCTTCATTTGACTGACCGCAACGTGATTCAGCTTTTGGAACCTGTCGTTTGCAGAGCAGCCTTGCTCGATAAGTTCAGCATTGAAGCTTTCTAAATTAGATAACACGACAAGCTGTTCCAGTGTGGCATAGTCCCGTATATTGCCTTTTAGTTCCGGGTTCTCTTTACGCCAGTCGCTGGCTGTCTTGCCAAACAAAGCCAGATTCAATATATCGGCCTCATTAGCGTAAGCAAAGTTTCTTGCTTTTGGGTTAAGTTCCAGGGCGGGAATAATGTTCGTTTTTATTGACTCTGTATGAATATGATAGTTGACCTTGGCCAAAGTGCGCGAAACATTCCATTCCAGATTTTTCTGTTCATTTTCTGCTTGTTTGAGCCGTTGGAATTCTTTTAATAGATAGAGCTTAAACTCCGCGCTGATCCAGGAAGCAAACTCAAAAGCAATATCCCGATGCGCATAAGTTCCGCCATATCTGCCCGCTTTCGAGATGATCCCGATTGCATTGGTGGTTGTGATCCAGCGTTTTGGCGTGAGAGAGAAACTGTTTGCGCCCGCTTCATGTTTAAATCCATCGAATTCGATGGAATTAAAATCGGGATTATGGAGCTGTTCCCACAAACCGATAAACTCAATGGTACTGCGGTTTCTCATCCAGTTTTGCAGAATGTAATCACCGCGGTCGCCATCTTTGTACTTAGCGATGTCAGATAGCGATATATAGTCATCTTGTTTGTCGGAAAAGACAGAGACTTTTATACCCCGAACATCAATTTTTTGCGCCATAAACCTTTCTTCTCGCTTTTGGTGTGTCAGTTAAACGAAGGTTTAAATGACAGCCTTGTTTTAGCCTAAATACGGATGGAAAGATGTAATATAAACTGTATATAAATCTATGTCTATTAAAGGTGGTAAGAAAAAGATAAAGTGACATACTCAATGTGACCCTGCCATATTAAGAATTAAAAAAATGAATACCAATAAAAAGCGCCTGACTATACTGACTCAACCTGAAATTCAGGACTATTTTGGCCTGCCTCGATTTACTTTGGAGGAGCGAGAATACTATTTCACTTTATCCGATACGGAGCATCAGATAATACCGCAAGGTTGGTCTGTTAACTCCAGAGTGAACTTCATTCTTATGCTTGGGTATTTTAAATCCAGGAAAATATTCTTTACCTACACGCTGGAAGATGTCATCACGGATATCTCTTATATTCTGGCTTGCCATTTCCCTGATCATTCTGCCGCCAATATAAAAGTTCCAGGCAAGACGACCCGGATACAACTGCAAAGACTTATTTACCAGCATCTGAATTATCAACGCTATGGCAGTGTCATGGCAGAACAATTAGCTGAACTGGCCGCACGGGTTGTTAAAAGATCAGCTAAGCCTGTGTTTATCTTGCGGGCATTGTTAAGTCACCTCAATAAAAATCAGATCATTCCCCCTGCGTACAGTACTTTTCAGGATTTGATTGGACGATGTTTATCGGATGAGAGGAGGCGTATCTGTGAGCAATTAAAATCAGATCTTAATCCTGATGTGGAAGAGGCACTCACAAATTTATTATCTGAAGAATCAGGGGATGTTTTTAACCAGAACACCACTAAATATCGAAGTTTTACAGACAACTTAATTCCCATGAACAGGTGGGAAGCCGACAAAGAAAGTGTCCTGAATGACCTAGTACTACAGCCGTAGATACCAGAAAGTTGCATTTTTCTTGATGCTCACAACTCTGAGAAACCGCATGAATTAAGCTTTTCTATGAGTGTCTTTTCTGTTGAAAAAAGTAAGTACGGCTGTAGTACTAGAGATAGGTTTAAAAGAACCATTGCGATAACCGATTTCAGACCATTCCACGCCACTTTTAGTCAATGCTTCAACATGCTTTATAGCGTATTCTGTTGTAAAGTTGAAATTATTCAGGTATCCACCATCACGTAATGTGACATCTACATTATTAACCATTTTTCATTCCTATTTTAGTTTCTATTGTTTGTTTTTCACTTATTTCTTTATCACCTCTATTACCCGTTATATAAATAATACTACCGACCAAAGAAACAACTGTGATGATAGATGCCACTTTAATAGGTTCATGGTGAGATATATAACCGATAAGCAATGACGCCAGTCCTGCACTACCTAATTGCAATGTTCCCATTACGCTGGAAGCCGCCCCAGCGGCTTGAGAATGAGTGGCAATTGCCGATGCAGTACCTAGTGGCAATAAAAAACCATTACCGAAAGTCAATACTGATATTGTTAGCACAGAAGTTATCAATGGGTAGGAACTAAAAAACATTTGTATCGTGAAAGCAATACCTCCAACAGCAAAGATGAGATAACCATGAGAAATTGTCTTTCTCACACCCTGCTGGCGACTTAATTTTTTAGCGGTAAGATTACCCAACACATAACTTAAAGAGAGCATTATATAGGTGTAACCAACATATTTTTCTGGTAATCCCATAGCTGTAAGAATAAATGGAGATTCAATCAAATAAGAAAAATATGCCGTATAAGCGAAGCAAGGTATTGCTGCATAGTAAAGAAACTCTTTATTTATTATCACTTGGTAAGTGCTAACTAATACATTTTTAACACTCAATTTTTGACGTTTATTTATTGGTAGTGATTCTTTCAGCACTAGCAAACACAATATAAGCGTAGCTGTTATAAATAAAGTAAGAAATAAGAAACAGGCTTTCCAGCCATAATATTCACTTAACATACCGCCGATCATTGGTGCGACAGCGGGTGACATTCCCACAAAAGGGAAAATAATCAGATAAAAATTGGCTGCCTCTTCCTTCCCCATTAAATCACTAATAATAGCACGACTTAATGTAATACCAGCACAAGCGCCTATTCCCTGGAATAAACGCAATAATAGTAACTCACTAATATGCGTACTGTAGAAAATACCGATTGTTGAAATCAGCCATATAATCATCCCAGAAATAAGAACCATTTTTCTTCCTAAACAATCACTTAATGGTCCATAAATAAGTTGAGAAAAGGCTATACCAAATAGAAATATAGCTATTGCACTTTGTATACTAGATTCGCTAACGTGATAATAGTTTCCCATTTTACTCAAGGCGGGTAGGAATATATCCGATGAAACCAGCCCCCCCATAGAAAGAAAAGCCATTAAAACGATAAATAATAAAGATGAAGACTTATTGTTCATGGGCCATTAACCAATCAATATAATAAATATTATCCCAAAATAAATTCCGTATAAAATAAAAGTCACGTGCCAGTTAAATTTACATTAAACGCACACAATCACTTATTTAATGAAAAAATTAACACCTTGCATGTAAAAAAATTACTTTGCATATTATCTTGTGCTACAAGAATTAAGAGCTCTTTATAACAACATAAATACAAAATCCCACCCACACTTTAGATTAATAATTTTTTACTCTATAAATAACCCCTCCAAATACTGAGATACTTTTACACAACTTATTCAATAATTAACTTTTACAAAAATAAACTCATATAAATATCAATTAAAAAAATAGTAACACCAACATCACTTTTAGCAAACAAAAAAACACAGAATTTAAGTTCAAAAATTAATAAAAAAAACACAAAGCACAACATATAATACTAAAAAAGTCATTTTGAGATTCCAGCACGAACATGTACTTGCTCTTTTTGTACCAAACACAATGCAGTCTGGACATCATTCCCAGCAGGGCAGCCTCGGCTGAGTATCAGAGAACAAAAACTTCTACATAAATGCAACATCACTGGCACCGCGATGCTTTGTTGTTTTTATCTCTGGAGAGCGAGCATTTCATTGCAGGAGAAGCGAAAATAACGCCTTGTCGGACGATTAAATTGGCTTAATGAGGAAAATGGATGGCACTATGATTCATAATGAAAGGAGCAAACCCCGTTATTCTCAACGAGGTTTGTCAGCGGTCTGAGCCCGCTTTCTGGCGGGTTGTTATTAGTGAAGGTAGAAAAACTGAATTAATTACGGCCAGACGTTACGGGTGCGTTTGTTTCCCGAACAATACTGCTGGCTGATGTTGAGATCTGTTTATCCAGCGTATTATTCAGAGCCGCTAAATCGTTCTCATTAAGCGTGCCAAGTGCGTGCTGAATGTTCAGTTGATTAATCAGATAATCATAGCGAGCATTGGACAGTTTTTGTTTGGCATCGTACAAGGTTGTCGTCGCATTCAACACATCAACAATGGTACGTGTACCGACCTGATAACCGGCTTCCATTGCATCCAGTGAGCTTTGCGCGGAAACAACAACCTGCTTGTAGGCGTTGATACTGCTGATGGAGGCAGAGATGTTGTTAAAAGAGGAACGGACAACCTGTACAACATTGCGATAGGTGCTTTCCAACTGTTCGCTGGCGCTGACAAAACCATATTGTGCCTGTTCAACGCGGGAACTGGTCGCACCGCCGCTGTAAATTGGCAGGCTGAGTGTCAGACCAACACTGTTTTCGCCATTATAGGCATTGCCGGGTTTTCTGCTTGGCTCATAACCGGAGCCGTGAGACTGGACGTTTGAAACGCCGGTAGAGGCACCTAAATCGATGGTTGGCATATGACCAGTTTGGGCTGCTTTGATTTGCTCACGAGCCAGATCCTGACCTAAACGGGCAGATAACAGGCTTAGATTACGTTTCTCCGCTTCTTTCAGCAGAAGATCTACTGCTTCTGGTTTATGCGTTTTGAAACGATCAATGTTCAGCGAGGATAACTGAGGGTAATAAGTACCGGTTACCTGACGCAGAGCTTCCAATGCATTATCTAGATCGTTGCGACCGACCACTTCCTGAGCGAGTACGCTATCGTAGTTAGCCCGGGCGTTCTGGACATCAGTAATGGCGACCAGACCGACATTAAAACGCTGAGTGATTTGATCCAACTGGCGGTAAACGGCTGCTTTCTGCGCTTCAATGTAAGAGAGTGAATCAATAGCGCGCAGTACTTTGAAATAAGCCGTTGCACTATCCAAAATCAGTTTTTGTTCACTGCTCTGGTAGGTAACGTCAGCAATACCCGCCGTTTTTTCTTGTAAATTCAACTGGCGCCATTTAGACATATCAAAAATGGTTTGAGTCAGCTGAAGTTTCGCGCTCAAGGCATTGTTTTCTGTGTCGCGTGTATCGCGGTAACCACTGTTATAGGTATATCCCGAATTTAATCCCAACTGAGGTAATAATGGACTACGGGATTCATTAATTTTCTCAAAAGCCGCATTACGCTCAGCCATTGATTTACGTAGTTCAGGATTACTTTCTTTTGCTTGCTTATAAACCTGCAAAAGATTTTCAGCCTGACTGACAGAGCTAAATCCCGCTAGGCTCATAGCGATAAAAAGGGAGAGCAGTTTCTTCATTTGCATTCCTTGTTGTGCAGCTATTTTGCTTGTTGCCTTGATGAAAAACGAAATATCACTGATTCTAGCAGAGTATGCTATCAGTCGAAGGTAGCCGTTTGTGCCATATTGCCTTAATTTAGCTTAACTTTACACCTCCAAAAGATGAATTTTTTAACTCTGTTTGATTAATATCATGTAGTGGCTAGTAAATAAGGAAGTATATCAGGAGAATCTCATGAATAAAAAACCATCCATGCCAGTTATGCTGAATAAACAGGATGTGGAAATTATAGCGAAAAAGAGTTTGTACAAAGGATTTTTCAAACTGACAAATTACCGCTTTCGTCATCGTCTGTTTGCTGGCGGCTGGAGTGAAGAGGTCAGTCGAGAAGTTTTTGAACGGGGACATGCGGGGGCTCTGTTACCTTATGATCCACGCCGTGATGAAGTTGTGCTGATAGAACAGATACGAATTCCGGCGATAGAAACTAAAGCAACGCCGTGGTTGCTGGAAATTATTGCCGGTATGATTGAAGAGGGCGAGGATGTCGAGCGTGTGGTGCGCCGCGAAGCGATGGAAGAGGCGGGAATTGAAATTAAACGTTGTAAACCAGTGTTGAGTTATCTCTCCAGCCCTGGAGGAACAACTGAACGCATCTCTGTAATGGTGGGGGAAGTGGATGCCACGACAGCTGCCGGTATTCATGGATTGTCGGGTGAACATGAAGATATTCGGGTACATGTGGTCAGCCGTGAACAGGCTTATCAATGGATGGAAGAGGGAATTATTGATAATGCCGCTTCAGTGATTGCGATACAATGGTTAGCATTGCACCATGAAAAGTTAAAAAAAGCGTGGAATTCAGATAATTCCTGATTTTTAACCGAGAAAAGGGAAGTGTGTGCCAGTCAGCAGATCTCTTGCGTTAAAACGGGTTATGATGCCCGCCAATGATTTATAGGACAAGGAAACCATTTGGAAAGCCAGTTTAAACTGCCTGTGGTAGAAGGAACCACAGCCAAAATATTGCAAATAACAGATACGCATCTTTTTGCCGGCAAAGAAGAGACTTTGTTGGGTATTAATACTTATCGCAGTTATCACGCGGTGCTGGATGCCATCCTCAAACAAAATGCTGATATTGATTTAATCGTTGCGACAGGTGACTTGGCACAGGATCAGTCGCTGGAAGCCTACCGGCATTTTGCTGCTGGTATTGCCCGTTTGCCGGTGCCTTGTGTCTGGTTGCCCGGTAATCATGATTACCAGCCTGCTATGGTGGATGCCCTGGCGGCCGCGGGCGTTTCTCCGTCGAAACAGGTTTTGGTCGGTGAGCACTGGCAACTCTTGATGCTTGATAGTCAGGTACCGGGCGTGCCGCACGGAGAGCTGTCGGAATATCAGCTTGAATGGATGAAAAAGTGCCTGGATATGTATCCTGAACGCTACACGGTGATCCTGCTGCATCATCATCCATTACCATCGGGTTGCACCTGGCTGGATCAGCATAGTTTGCGTAACTCACATATCTTGGCTCAGTATCTGCAAGGTTATACCCGGGTTAAAGCGATGCTTTGCGGGCATATCCATCAGGAGATGGATCTGGATTGGAATGGCATCCATATGATGGCGACACCATCAACAAGCGTGCAATTCAAGCCACACTGCACTAATTTTACGCTTGATACAGTCGCGCCGGGATGGCGTTATCTCGAATTGTCTATTTCTGACCGTGGCGAATTTAGTTTGACAACTCAGGTTTACAGACTGGAGAGCAATGAATTCTGCCCTGATTTAGATTCGGATGGATACTAGGTTGTGTTTGTCTCCTTGTGCCGCTGTGTTACTCTCTGCTTATTGGGTCTGCCAAGCCTCATAATTTGTGGCTTGTCGCACAGGAGCATAGCGGCCAGTGGTATTTGCACACAATTGAGGGACACAGCCTGATGTCAACATTACTTTATCTGCATGGTTTTAACAGTTCCCCGCAATCCGTAAAAGCAAATGCCCTGAAAAAGTGGCTGCATCAGCATCATCCTGACATTGACATGTTGGTGCCTCAGTTACCGCCTTATCCTGAAGAAGCGGCTGAACTGCTGGAAAATCTGGTGATGGAACGTGCCGGGGATAATTTGGGTATTGTTGGCTCCTCTCTCGGCGGTTATCTGGCGATATGGCTTTCACAATGTTTCAGTTTACCCGCGGTTGTTGTCAATCCGGCTGTTCGCCCGTTTGAGTTACTGCGGGATTATCTTGGGGAAAATATTAACCCCTATACCAATCAACGGTATACTTTAGAACAGCGCCATATCCATGATCTCAATATCATGCATATTGAACCGCTAGAGTCACCGGATCTTATCTGGTTATTGCAACAAACCGGGGATGAGGTGCTGGATTATCGTCAGGCCGTTGCCTATCTTGTATTATGTAAGCAAACTATTGAATCTGGTGGTAATCACACTTTTATCGGGTTTGAGCACTATTTCCCGCAAATCATCAACTTTCTTGGGTTTTCCAGTGATGGCGAGAAAAAACTTGCCAAAAATGTTTGAACGACTGGTATTATCAACAGTATACAAAACTGATTAGCCCTTTAATCAAGAAGCAACCGACAGAATTACAACATGACTCAATCTAGTTACAACGCAGATGCCATTGAGGTTCTCAGTGGTCTGGAGCCGGTTCGCCGTCGTCCGGGGATGTACACTGATACAACTCGTCCGAACCATTTGGCACAAGAAGTGATCGATAACAGTGTGGATGAAGCTTTGGCGGGCCACGCTAAACATATTGAAGTGATCCTTCATAGCGATCAGTCACTGGAGGTCATTGATGATGGCCGGGGTATGCCGGTTGATATTCATCAGGAGGAAGGGGTTTCAGCGGTTGAACTGATCCTGAGCCGCTTACATGCCGGTGGTAAATTTTCTAATAAAAACTATCAGTTTTCCGGTGGTCTTCACGGTGTGGGGATCTCTGTGGTTAACGCTTTGTCCAAGCGGATTGAAGTCACCGTCCGTCGTGACAGCCAGGTTTATCAAATCGCTTTTGAGAATGGCGATAAAGTGCAGGAGCTGGTGGTGATCGGCCGTTGTGGTAAACGCAATACCGGTACCGGTGTTCACTTCTGGCCTGATGAAAGTTTCTTTGACAGCCCGCGTTTCTCAGTTTCCCGTTTGGCGCATTTGCTGAAAGCGAAAGCGGTTTTGTGTCCGGGGGTGGAAATTGTTTTTAAAGATAAAATCAACGATACCGAACAAAAATGGTGTTATGCCGATGGTCTGACCGACTATCTGATGGCGGCGGTTAATGGCCTGATAACATTGCCGGAAACCCCTTTTGTCGGTACTTTAAGCGGTGAAACCGAAGCGGTTGACTGGGCGCTGCTCTGGTTGCCGGAAGGGGGAGAACTCCTGGCTGAAAGTTATGTGAACCTGATCCCGACGATGCAGGGAGGGACCCATGTAAACGGGTTGCGTCAGGGGTTACTGGATGCCATGCGTGAATTTTGTGAATTCCGCAATATCCTGCCACGTGGTGTGAAGCTTTCTGCCGATGATATCTGGGATCGCTGTGCTTACGTTCTGTCTGTAAAAATGCAGGACCCGCAATTTGCCGGTCAGACGAAAGAACGTCTCTCTTCCCGCCAATCTGCCGCCTTTGTTTCTGGTGTCGTCAAAGATGCTTTCAGCTTGTGGCTGAACCAGAATGTTCAGGAAGCAGAGCAATTGGCTGAACTGGCGATCGCCAGTGCACAGCGCAGAATGCGCGCCGCGAAAAAGGTTGTGCGTAAAAAACTGACCAGCGGCCCTGCGTTACCGGGAAAATTAGCTGATTGCACATCACAGGATCTGAATCTCACCGAGTTATTTTTGGTGGAAGGGGATTCTGCGGGCGGCTCGGCGAAACAGGCCCGTGATCGTGAGTATCAGGCGATCATGCCGTTGAAAGGGAAAATTCTGAATACCTGGGAAGTTTCTTCGGATGAAGTGTTAGCGTCACAGGAAGTCCATGATATCTCAGTTGCTATTGGCATTGACCCGGATAGCAACGATCTCAGCCAGTTACGCTATGGTAAAGTCTGTATTCTGGCGGATGCCGACTCGGATGGCTTGCATATTGCGACGCTGCTGTGTGCATTGTTTGTCCGCCACTTCCCAACATTGGTTAAGAATGGTCATGTTTATATGGCAATGCCGCCTTTATATCGTATCGATTTGGGCAAAGAAGTGTATTACGCACTGGATGAAGAGGAAAAGATCGCGGTGCTGGATCGCCTGAGCCGCAAACGGGGTAAGCCTAACGTACAGCGTTTTAAAGGGTTAGGTGAGATGAACCCATTGCAACTGCGCGAAACGACATTAGACCCGAATACCCGCCGTCTGGTGCAATTGACTATCAATGATGAAAACTACCAGGAAACCTTCTCTGTGATGGATATGCTTTTGGCGAAGAAGCGTTCAGAAGATCGCCGTAACTGGCTGCAAGATAAGGGTGATACTGTGGAAATTGAAGTGTAACGCCCACAGGGATAGTCAAAGAAGATTCTGAGGAAATTAACGAATGAGTGAGATAACTCACGATGGCGTGGAGCGTTTGCCGCTCCACTCGTTTACTGAAAACGCCTATCTGAACTACTCCATGTACGTCATCATGGACAGGGCGCTGCCTTTTATTGGTGACGGTTTGAAACCGGTTCAGCGCCGTATTGTTTATGCCATGTCGGAACTTGGACTGAACAATACCGCTAAATTTAAGAAATCCGCCCGAACCGTAGGTGATGTATTGGGTAAATACCATCCACATGGTGATGGCGCCTGTTATGAAGCGATGGTACTGATGGCACAGCCATTCTCTTACCGTTATCCGCTGGTGGATGGACAAGGGAACTGGGGGGCACCGGATGATCCTAAATCTTTCGCCGCGATGCGTTATACAGAATCCCGTTTGTCCAAATATGCAGAGTTGTTGCTGACGGAATTAGGTCACGGCACTGTTGATTGGGTGCCGAATTTTGACGGCACGTTGCAGGAACCGAAAATGCTGCCGGCGCGTTTGCCAAATATTTTGCTGAATGGCACTACCGGTATTGCGGTAGGTATGGCGACAGATATCCCGCCTCATAACGCCCGTGAAGTGGCTAATGCACTGATAATGTTGCTGGATAAGCCGCAAAGCTCTCTTGATGAGCTGATGGAGCATGTTAAAGGTCCTGATTATCCGACCGAAGCGGAGATCATCACGTCGCAAGAAGATATCCGTAAAATTTATAAAAGTGGCCGCGGTTCGGTACGAATGCGTGCAGTTTGGTCAAAAGAAGATGGCAATGTGGTGATCACTGCGTTGCCACATCAGGTTTCTGGCGCCA
Source organism: Photorhabdus temperata (assembly GCF_025384845.1). Taxonomy (NCBI): domain Bacteria; kingdom Pseudomonadati; phylum Pseudomonadota; class Gammaproteobacteria; order Enterobacterales; family Morganellaceae; genus Photorhabdus; species Photorhabdus temperata. The sequence goes on from NZ_JAJAFX010000057.1 coordinate 21,176, forward strand.
AAGTGCTGGAACAGATCGCCAACCAGATGCGGGCTAAAAAATTGCCTATGGTTGATGACTTACGTGATGAATCTGATCATGAAAATCCAACCCGTCTGGTGATTGTTCCCCGGACAAGCCGGGTGGATGTGGAGCAGGTAATGAACCACCTGTTTGCGACAACCGATCTGGAAAAGAGTTATCGCGTCAACCTGAATATGATTGGATTGGATAACCGCCCGACCGTAAAAGGTTTGGTTGAGATCCTTTCCGAATGGCTGGTATTTCGCCGTGAAACTGTACGTAAGCGTTTAAACCATCGCCTGGAAAAAGTCCTTAAACGCCTGCATATACTGGAAGGCTTACTGATCGCGTTTCTCAATATTGATGAAGTCATCCATATTATCCGTAGTGAAGATGAGCCAAAACCGGTGTTAATGGAACGTTTTGGTTTAAGTGAGACTCAGACGGAAGCCATTCTGGAACTAAAATTACGCCACTTAGCTAAACTGGAAGAGGTGAAAATCCGTGGCGAACAGGATGCATTGGCAAAAGAGCGTGATAAGTTACAGGCAATTTTAGGTTCTGAGCGCAAGCTGAACACGTTATTGAAGAAAGAGATTATTGCTGATGCGGCGACTTATGGCGATGAGCGTCGTTCTCCGATGAGAGAGCGTGATGAAGCCAAGGCCATGAGCGAGCACGACATCACACCTTGTGAGCCGGTGACCATCGTACTGTCAGAGATGGGTTGGGTACGCAGTGCGAAAGGCCATGAGATCGATCCGGCCGGGCTGAATTACAAAGCGGGCGACAGCTTCCGTGGCGCGGCTCGTGGTAAGAGCAATCAGCTGGTGGTTTTTATTGATACAACGGGCCGCAGTTACTCTCTTGATCCGCGAGATATGCCTTCTGCCAGAGGCCAGGGGGAGCCACTGACGGGTAAATTGACTCTGCCCGCGGGTGCGACAGTAGAACATGTGCTGATGGCACCTGATGAACAGAAATTTTTGATGGCATCTGACGCCGGTTATGGTTTTATCTGTACTTTTAGTGATTTGGTAGCTAAAAACCGAGCGGGTAAGGCACTGATTACATTGCCGGAAAAGGCTGGCGTCATGACGCCGCTGGAAATAAATAACGCGCAGGATGATATGCTGCTGGCAATCACCAGTGCAGGCCGGATGTTAATGTTCCCGGTTGCGGATTTGCCTCAGCTTTCCAAAGGGAAAGGAAATAAGATCATCTCTGTTCAGTCAGCGTCAGAAAATGATCTATTGAGTTGGTTATTGATATTACCGCCACAATCGTCAATTACACTTTACTTTGGTAAACGTAAACTGACTCTGCGTCCTGAGGATTTACAGAAATTCCGTGCAGAGCGTGGGCGTAAAGGAACATCTCTACCTCGTGGGTTGCAACGTATTGAGCGGGTTCAGGTTGATACACCACCCTCTGCTATCGGTGTAACTAAATAGTGGGATTAAATGAAACTGACGGGCTTGAGTGAGGGCCCGTTAAACAAGAGGCAGCTATGTTAGCTATTATTCGTGGCATTATCGTTATTCTGTTTTCGATTGTGGTGTGTGTATTCGGTGGTATTTACTGTTTATTCAGACCACGTCATCCGGACCATGTCATGGTATTTGGTAATATGTTTGGTCGGCTGTCGAAAATATTTGGTATCAAAATAATTGAGCGTATTCCTGCTGACGCCAAAAATTATGGTCCGAGTATCTATATAGGCAACCATCAGAACAACTATGACATGATAACCATGTCCAATGCGGTTCAGCCGGGTACGGTGACGGTAGGTAAAAAAAGTCTGGTGCTGATCCCATTTTTTGGTCAGCTTTATTGGCTGACAGGTAATATCCTGATTGATCGAAATAACCGTGCTAAAGCACATGGCACTATTACCCAGGTTGTCGAGCAGATTCAAAAACGCCATATTTCTGTCTGGATGTTCCCGGAAGGAACACGCAGCCGTGGCCGTGGCTTACTGCCGTTTAAAACCGGTGCCTTCCATGCTGCTATCTCTGCGGGAGTGTCGATTGTCCCAGTCTGTGTCTCTTCCATCACTAATGGCAATATTAAGTTGAATCGCTGGAATAATGGCACCGTCATTGTGGAAATGTTGCCGCCCATTGATACTTCTGGGTATACCAAAGAGCAGGTGCGTGAATTGGCAGAGTATTGTCATCAGATGATGAAAGACAAAATAGCCGCGTTAGATGAGGAATTAGCTGCAATGAAGAAGCCGGGTAAGTACTCATAATAGGTTATTTTGTTTGCTGTCTTTTTTGTAATTAAGAGTGGGCCTGACAAAAGCGAACGTACTTTAATCCTCACATACTTGGTGTATGTGAGGATTTTTGCCTGTTGTCTGTGTCCACATTGTCTGTGTCCACAATATATTGATAGAAATGATATGTACTGATCGCTTACAGAGATAGATTCGTGTAATGCATTCGGATAGTTTAATTCCCGGTCTATTCGCGTTATGATGAGCGCTTGATAAATAATACTTTTGTTAAATGTAATCAAAAGGATAATAAACTTTAATAACTTCAATAATGAGTTATTGGTTTCCAGGTGAATGATTGCAATATTTCAGGTATTTCTGAGGCACATAATACCCGGAATTTCATTAGGTTTGTCGCGGAGAAAATATGTCATTTAGTCGGCGCCAATTTATTCAGGCATCAGGCTTGGCAATGTGTATCGGAGCCGCTCCTTTTGTGGTTAGGGCCAGCAAAAAGCAGCAAACTGCTTTGCCGATTCCCCCTTTATTGGAATCCCGTGGTGGGCAGCCGCTATTTCTGACTTTACAAAAAGCGCACTGGACTTTTGATGGGCAATATAAAACCAGTGTCTGGGGGATTAATGGTCAATATCTTGGTCCGACGGTACGGGTTCATAAAAACGATGATGTCAAACTGATATACAGTAATCGGTTGGCGGAGCCGGTTTCGATGACCGTCAGCGGATTGCAATTACCGGGAACGCTGACTGGTGGGGTTGCCCGTCAAATTTCTCCAGGAGCTGATTGGTCGCCGGTGTTGCCTATTCGTCAGCAGGCGGCGACTTGCTGGTATCATGCTAATACACCTAACCGGATGGCGCCCCATATTTATAACGGTTTGGCTGGCATGTGGCTGGTAGAAGATGAAACTAGCCGTAATTTGCCGCTGCCAAAACATTATGGTGTGAATGACCTCCCGGTTATTTTGCAGGACAAACGGCTGGATAATTTTGGTGTTCCTGAGTATCAACCCGTCGCGGGTGGTGGGTTTATCGGTAATACATTGTTGGTGAATGGCGTACAGAATCCTTTTGTTGAGGTATCTCGTGGTTGGATCCGTCTGCGTTTACTGAATGCGTCCAATGCCCGCCGATATCAGCTACAGATCAGTGATGGTCGTCCTTTCTATATGATAGGCACCGATTTGGGGTTGTTACCTGCGCCGGTAGCGGTTCCACAGCTGTACCTTGCGCCAGGTGAACGGCGTGAAGTATTGATTGATATGTCTGAAGGGGATGAAGTCTCTGTTACCGCGGGTGAATCAGCCGGCATACTTGACAGGCTGCGTGGGTTGTTTGAACCCTCTACTATGCTGATTTCCAGCACTGTTCTGACCATTAAACCGACAGGTTTGTTATCTTTGGTGACAGATGCCTTGCCATCTCGTTTGGTCGATGATGTTATGCCGGTTTCTAACGCAATCCGTAACCGGGAAATTTATCTTGATGATAATACGCCGGGAATTAACGGTGTGTTGTGGGATATGAACCGAGTAGATATTACCAGCCAGCAGGGAACATGGGAGCGTTGGATCGTGAATGCCTCCTCTCCACAGCCGTTCCATATTGGCGGTGTGCAGTTTAAAGTGATTAATCGCAATGGTGAGACACCTCAGCCACAGGATTATGGTTGGAAAGATACCGTCTGGGTTGATGGGCGCGTGGAATTACTGGTTTATATGAACCAGCCATCTTATAAACACTTCCCATTCCTGTATTACAGCCAGATCCTGGAAATGGCCGATCGTGGCTCTGTAGGGCAGCTAGTGACCATGCCTGCTAATCAGTGAATCAATATTTGGTGCGCGGTATTAATACCGCGCACGTTTTAACTTTCAGCATTAATCACTGAATTTACTGAACTCACTGAAATCAACAAATGTCTCAGGGGATGGCCCCAGACGTTTGCTGATATCCAGTGTCGTCATAGCGGTCAGATCTTCTTTGTCCAATTTGAAGTCGAACACCTCAAAATTTTCTCTGAGTCTTGATAACGTGGTTGATTTTGGGATCACAATCATACCGTTATCAATGTGCCAGCGAATAACTATCTGAGCCGGTGTCTTGCTGTACTTTTGCGCCAGATGTTGAACCAATGAATTATCAAATACGCCTTCACCACCTTGTGCCAGCGGACTCCAGGATTCGGTAACAATATTGTGAGTGGCGTTCCAGGCATGAAGCTGGCGTTGTTGCAGTAGTGGATGTAATTCGACCTGATTAATCACGGGGTGAACGCTGGTTTCATTGATCAGCCGTTGGAGGTGCTCGGTATGGAAGTTAGAAACCCCGATACTGCGGATAAGCCCCTCTTTCTGTAATTCAATAAATTGCTGCCAGGCTTCTACATATTGATCCTGCGGTGGTGCAGGCCAATGCATCAGATAAAGATCAATATAATCCAGTTGCAACTTTTCCAGACTTTCTGTTAAAGCGGCGCGAACATCTTGATGCCTGTTGTTCCACAACTTGGTTGTAACAAAGATATCTTCACGAGGGATATCGGTTTCTTGCAACGCTTTACCTATTCCTTTCTCGTTATTGTAAATAGCGGCGGTGTCAATTGCCCGATAACCGATATCCAGAGCAGCATGGATTGTGGTAACTACCTGTTGATTATCTGCGGCCCATGACCCAAGCCCCAATTGTGGCATATGGTTTCCATCAGCGAGTCTGATGATTGGTTGATTGTCCATGACTACCTCCTAAAAGATAGATTTAAAATATCAGCTAAAATTAATAATGTAGCCTCATAGCAGGGTGGTTGATATTAAGTTGATGTTAAAGGTAATTGAAGAAAGTAATACGACGAGCGTGATCTAAGCCATGCATTTTGACTAAGATATGGCTCAATACATGAATTGACCGGTTTTATGGAGCAGCGGCACCAGGAATATCACCCATTGACTGGGCCGCAGTTCACATAATATTGACGCATTAAGTTAAGAATAAAAATCCTGTTGCGGCTTGTAAACCATAATGACTTTTATTTACGTTTTACCGCAGTGATTTTTCTGTGGCGCCAGTACATCAGCAGAGAGGCGATTAAACCACTTAACAACAGCACGATGGGTAAAATGATCAAAATGTTTATCACCAGATCCTGGTGGTTTTTAATAAACGGGATCTGATTGAGGAGATAACCAAAACCGACCATGATGACGACCCATAGTAAGCCACTCAGCCAGTTAAAAATTTGAAAACGTTTACTGTTGAGTCCAGATATACCTGCCAGTGTCGGTAGCAGAGTACGGACAAAAGCCAGAAAACGGCCAATCAGCAAAGCGGCCAGACCGTGTTTGAAAAACAGCATATTGGCCCGTTGGCGGTACTGAATGGGAAGTTGCGCCAGCCAACCTTTAACCCGTTTAGTATCACCAAGCCATCTTCCTTGAAGGTAGCCGAGCCAGCAACCGATACTTGCCGCGGCTGTCAATATGAAAACGGTTGGGATAAAACTCATTACCCCCTTGGCAATCAACGCACCGGCGAGGATTAAGAGCGTATCACCGGGCAGAAAAGCGGCGGGTAATAAACCATTTTCCAGAACCAGTGTTACAAACAGAATGCCATAGATAATCCAGAGAACATCGGGGTTGGCAAGTTTGGAAAAATCATGCCGCCATAATGCTTGCATGATCTCGTTTAGTACTTCCATTGCTGATCCTGTGACTGTTATAAGTAAATTTATTTCATTTGCATATATAAAGTCAGTTTACCGTAAAATCTTAACCATGGCTTGCTTGATCCTTGATTAATGGCTTTATTGGTTTACCACGACAGCTTTGACAAGAACCCAGAACAACATGAAAATTTATCTGCACATAAATATAAAAATAATCAACTTATCTACATATTGAATTCGTTCTCGGATGTTAAGCTACGGTTTAATACATTTTGTACTTGTTGTAGCAGGCCAGTAATTTCAGTCGTTAAAAATATAAAAAACTTTTCTTTGTGCAGCGTACGTTCCTGCACATCATGAGGGATAAAACGCGTCATTTCATTACGAAAAGCATCACCTTTAATGATTTCAGGTAAATGTGTCAGTATATTAGCTAGCTTTGCTGGATAGTCATTAATACGATAGTCCATAATCTTGTTGTTCACCCAATCCATACGCAGGCTGGCTCCTTGCTGTTTTAGCCAGCGCAAATCCCAGATATCACGGTGGCGTACATAGCGTTGTGTATTAACCAGAGAAACCAGTTTGTCCGCCATGATTTCATCCAGTGATTCTGTTAAGACTAGCGTATCGGTGTAGCCATCAGGTAAGAAGTTGTAATTATTCATCAGTGCCTTTGGTTCCCGTGAATAAGAGGGAATATTGGCAACTTCAATTTTGATTTTCTGTTTGGGGAGATCTTTACGTTTAGGCGCAGTGACAATGGAAACTTGCCACTTATCTACATTAAGACCTGCATATTCAGGTTCGTTTCTTAAATCGGCTGGTTCTTTAACTGAAACTTCAAAACCGTAACGCTTGCCAATGTAGTGTTCCAAACACGTTTTCATGGCCTGTAATTGATTACGGTTAAAGTTAACACCGCCGGAAAAGTCCAGATCCTCACTAAAACGCGGGGCACCGTGACACAAACGCAGAGATGTGCCGCCTTGGAAAGTCAATTGATCTAACAGCCCATCAGTATCAAGGCCATAGAGAATATCGTAATGCAGCAGTTCCTTCTCAATAACTGGTCGCATATGGGAACGTCCCGGTACCTGCATTGCCAGCTCGGTAAGTTGGGTAAAATTCGCTTTATTAACCATGTATGAGTTCCTGTTTATTGACTAAATGGATATTGCGACCAACTCGCTTTAAGTCGCGTAGTGCACATTCAGGTTTGGCGAGTCTTAAAGGGCGGTCTGTTTGCGTGATACTGGCTAAAATATCTTCCTGTTGGCGTTTAGTATGGGTGAATTCAATAGTGCCAAGTGGAGTGTAATAAACACCTTTCCTGCCTGTTGTCATCACGGTGAGTCTGTCGATAGGGATCTGTGAAATGATCCCATATTCACTTAATGCGGATTCAAGGCTAACGTAGTTGTACTCGCCGCGTCGTAGTGCTTTGGCGATATGTTCAATGGTGTAACTATCGCGGCTGTGAGCAAAGTTAAATAGATAAACTCCGCGTACAGGCCGCGAGAGCACCGATTCTTTAACCAAGCGATTTAAGCCTGCCTGAAGTGTTTTAGTGCCATCTTCAGGAAAGATTTTTCTGAGATCGGCAAGGGTGAAGATATATCGTCCTTTTTTGTCCCAGTCAGTTAATCGATTAAGTGCAGTGGATCTATCCATTAGTAGACAGTAGCTCTATGTATTCGTGGTTTTAATGTTTACTTAATTAACGATAGTTTTATTTTAAGTAGACATTAAAACTACATTATTATGGTGTTAATGTCCACTTGATGCGCTTGCTCAAAAATAGTGGAGGAGATTCGTATTTCACTAGCGTAGTTAAATTATTCCAATAACTAATTGATATTTAAGCAGGTGTTATAAGGAGATTTTCTTTATTAACTAAACTTAAATGCAACGTGAAATCAATAATATTAATCAGCAAAAATTCGACTAAATCCCTCAGCTAAATCATCAATCAAATCCTGAACATTTTCCAGCCCGACATGCAAGCGGAACAGGGTACCTGTTTTTTGTGGGGCATCGTACTGGCGCATTGTTTTTATCTCTTCTGGTTGATAACCCAGGATCAGCGATTCGAAACCACCCCATGAAAATGCCATTTTAAAATGGTGAAAATTATCCAGATAATTTGAAAATTGCTGATGTGTTAATCTTTCTTTCAATTGAAAAGAGAACAGGCCATTACTGCCGCTGAAATCGCGGATGAAATTGTCGTGGCCGGGGCAGGAGGGTAGGGCCGGATGATAGACTGCTGCAACCTCGGATCTTTGTTGCAGCCACCGCGCTATCTCGATACTGCTTTTTTCATGCTGTTTCAGGCGAATGGCTAAAGTCCGCAACCCGCGACTTGCCATATACACCGTATCGGCATCCGCCATTTGTCCCATTAAATAGGAGCTTTCCCGTAGTTGCACCCAACAGCGTTCATTGGCGACGGCAATACCTAACATAGCGTCTGAGTGACCAACAATGTATTTGGTGCCGGATTGAATAGAAATATCGATGCCGAACTCCAATGCTTTAAACAGCACACCCGCGGCCCAGGTATTATCGATCATGATGACAATATCTGGATTGACTTGCCGTACTGTGCGGACAATCGCCGGAATATCCTGTACTTCCATGGTGATTGAGCCTGGGGATTCAAGAAACACCACTTTGGTATTGGGCTTAATCAGTTCAGCAATCTCCTCACCAATCATCGGATCGAAATAATCGGTAGTTATATTCATCCGTGACAATATCTTGTCACAAAAGCCTTGTGTCGGATCGTAAGCTGAACCAGTTAACAGAATATGATCGCCGGCGGCGGCAAAAGAGAGGATGGCGTTGCTGATCGCGGCGGCGCCAGAAGGATAAAGCGTACAGCCTGCGCCCCCTTCCAGTTCAGCCATGGCTTCCTGAAAAGAGAAATGGGTTTGTGTGCCACGCCGGCCATAAAACAGTTCGCCATTAGCGCGGTTGTGTGTTGCCTGCCTTTTGGACGCGACAGAATCGAAAATCACAGATGATGTTCGTTGAATGATCGGATTGACTGCGCCTTGAGTAAATTTACGGCTTCTGCCCGCATTGACCAGTGAAGTTTCCAGTTTTTTTTCTGTCATGATCCATTGCCACCTTAATTTCAAAGTTTGAAATGGTGTAAAAAAATAGAGTTAACACGTTAAAATATTTAGTCCTTTTTGTACAAAAGGATTAGGCCAACTTGACGAAAATTCATCTGATTACCGGTGTGTGAGGTTTCTTTGACTTTATTTTGTGAAGGGGTAACACTTTTTTATTAAACAATAATGATAATTACTATCAAATCACTTAATGTTTGATATCATCAGCCTTCATTTTCATTCAATTTGTTGAAGATGAGTTAAGACTCAGCGTAAATAAGGTTAGTGAGATGACGAAAGGTAATTCACTGCTAAATAACAAGGTTTATAAGAAAGGGAGTAAAGGCCAACTGATGCGTAATTTGACTGCTTCAATTATCTTAGCGTTCGGGCTGACAGGTTCAGCGTTGGCTGATACAACACCAGCATCTGCAACAGACAACAATACCACAACAAAAACCGCACAGATTGCAGCACCTGCTCCGGCGGCTACCTCAACAACTTCGGGTACAACGACACCGTCGGCAAATCAGGTTGCGCCACAAACTGCATCCGCAACGGACTCTACCCAAGTGACTCCGGTTGCCACTGATATTGCTGCGCCTAACATTTCAGCCGATGAAACCAATCTTTCCAGTGGTTTTGCTACCGATTTGTCTATCTGGGGCATGTATAAGAACGCTGACATTGTTGTTAAGACCGTAATGGTTGGCCTGGTGATTGCTTCCGTTATTACCTGGGCGCTGTTCTTCTCAAAAGGAGTTGAACTGTTGGCTGCCGGTCGTCGTTTACGTAAAGAACAATTGGCTCTGGCGGAAGTTAAGAGTCTTGATCAGGCTGCGGAAATTGCAGAAGGTTTCAGCAAACTCAGTATCAGCCGTTTATTGCTGAGTGAAGCACAGGCAGAACGCCAGTTATCTTCTGAGAGTACTGATCTGAATAGCATAAAAGAGCGTGTCTCTTTCCGTCTGGAACGCTCAGTTGCGGCTATCAGCCGTCATATGGGGCGTGGTAACGGCTATTTGGCGACTATTGGCGCGATTTCTCCTTTCGTGGGTCTGTTTGGTACGGTGTGGGGGATCATGAACAGCTTTATTGGTATCGCACACTCACAGACAACTAACCTCGCCGTAGTGGCGCCGGGTATCGCGGAAGCGTTGTTAGCGACAGCGCTTGGCCTGGTAGCGGCGATTCCGGCTGTTGTGATTTACAACATCTTCGCCCGTATGATCGCGTCTTACCGTGGTCAGGTTGGTGATATGGCGGCACAGGCATTATTACTGCTTGGTCGTGATCTGGATTTGGCAAATAGCAAGACAAGGTGATTTATGGCAATGCGTCTTAATGAAAATTTGGACGATAGCGGCGAATTGCACGAAATCAACGTCACACCATTTATTGATGTGATGTTGGTGCTGCTGATTATCTTCATGGTAGCGGCACCACTGGCAACCGTTGATATTAAAGTGGATTTACCCGCGTCGTCGGCAAAACCGCAACCCCGTCCTGAAAAACCGGTATTCCTGACGGTTAAGGCTGATCGTCAGCTTTACGTCGGAGATCAACAGGTAGATCATGATACTCTGGCGGCGGTATTGGATCAGACAACCCAATCCAATAAAGAGACAACAATTTTCTTTCAGGCTGATAAAACCGTGGATTATGAAACACTGATGAGTGTGATGGATGCTCTGCGTAAATCGGGCTATTTGAAAGTGGGATTGGTGGGAATGGAAGCGGTTTCATCGGGTTAGTGATTCTTCCACTAAATAACCGCGCTGGAAAGCGCGGTTGAGATTAAAGTGATAATTGGTTCGCGTAATGAGGGCCTAATTTGATTAGGGTAGGGAATAATCACGCTATTTTAGCAAAAACCGCCGTAAACCCTCGTCCAGTGCGGACGGGGATATCAGGCGAAAAGCCCAGAGGGCTTTAGGGCTGGCGACTCCGACGTCTCCTGACTGAATGGATATCTGCCGGTAAAACAGGCTAAAATGAATGCACTTTATCAATGAG
>NZ_JAJAFX010000058.1:0-31208 GCF_025384845.1 Photorhabdus temperata
GTGACCAGCTACCTGGTCACTAACCCGATTTATTTAAATGATGTTTAAATAAATCGGTAAACTCATTTAATAATGACTTATTACATTAACAATAGTGAAAAGTCTGACGGATTAATCTGTCAGATAGATTATAATAATTAAATAGGTATTTAAGCGTTAAATAAGATTCCAAAATGGCGCTACATCTTATACTACTCATAATTCTATGTATAACAATGGGTTGAAGAAGTCCATGTGTGGCAGAATTATGAAACGTTATTTAACAGAGCCCGTTTTGTTTTACCACGGTGATAGCAGCCCTTATCCTTTCCAGCAGACTTGGACGCAGTGCTTTTCGTTGCCAAAATTAGCAGAAGAGATGTATTTTAACCCGTTTCCGTTAGTCGATGTGACCGTGATTGATGATAACGAACTGGTGAATCATCGCAAAATCGCCGTAATGGAATTGGCGATGAAGCATAAAAATTTGCGGGAGGGGTTTAAAATCGTGACCACGCTATTGGCACAGGCCCTTAAGCACAACTATAATAGTGACCACGATGTGGTTACTATCCTTAATTACCTGTTTATCACAATGGATTCACCGCATTTTGAACAGGTGATCCAGCAACTGATTGAACAGGCAGATAGTCATCAGGAGGTGATTATGAGTATTGCTCAACGATTACAGGAAAAAGGCATTCAACAAGGTATTCAACAAGGTAGGGAAGAAGGTCAACGTGAGGCGCGGTTAGAAATGGTGCGTAGCCTGTTAAAAAACGGCGCCAGTATCGAACTGGTTATGAAAAGTACCGGCCTGAGCCGTGACGAACTGCTTTCCCTGCAATAACCCTCACCTTTATTCCCTTTTGTGTTCTCTTACCCGCATTTTTTGGGGCGGGTAAGAGCCTGAACCTGACTAATTAATGGTGTTACGCGCTGAATCTAGCAGGTGTGCGGTATCCTGCTCATGTCCTTGGGTATGTTTAAGCGCTAAGTTATTAGTCAGAATTGCCGCCTAAGGTGCTGACGGCAATCTTTGGAGGACAATCGAAAAATTATTACCAAGTGACAGTAATTTCTCCCATTTGGCCTGCCACGGGTACTGTTCCGCCACTTGCAACTCTTAAAGCATAAAAGAATTGTTGTGCCGGGCTTCTAGTATTGAATGCGTCTGTAGACATTCTCCGGGTGCGGGAGATATCAAAGCAATTGTTGATATCTCCCTGACAAAGATAAACCGACAGTCCTTGAGGCCAGCCGACAACATTCCAAGTCCAGGATACATTGCTGATACTGCCTGAGGCTGGTGGAGATCCGACGACAGGAAGATAAGCTGTTTCTGTGTAATTTCTGGAATATACGGTTGGCAGAACAACCGAAGATTGGTAGCTCGCCGATAGTGCTGCTTGTGAAAACAGGGTTAACAATAATGCACTACCGATTCCCAAGATTTTTTTTAATTTCATCGCTATTACCCCAATACCTGATAATTTTCTATTGCGAGAGCTTAGATATACATTTTGATCTCGCGCCCTTTATCTCCTGAATTCTCATAAAAACCTGTACAAAATGCCAAAACCGGCAGGATTAATTTGGATGGGGCAACTCTAAAATGCAATGGATAACTTGATTTTTTGTTAAGTAATTCTAATTAATTTTGCTATTTGGTGTTTTTGCATCTCACTCAAGTTGCAGCCTTTTACAAGAGAATCTTCCCATGATATAAAACCAGATAAACGATCAAATGGAGCCTGTGATACATTTAATGGATGTCAAAAACGATGAATAAATCAGACATGACTATCACAACTTCCCAGTGTAGAGAGGTTTTGATTTACATGGAAAATATTTGTCGATCCTATCGTATGGGGGAAAAATACCATCCGGTGCTGGATGAAATATCACTTACCATAATGCGTGGGCAAAGTTGTGCTATTGTCGGCGCTTCCGGCTCGGGTAAAAGTACTCTGCTTAATATTCTTGGTTTATTGGATCAACCTACTTCTGGCTGTTTTCAGTTTAGTGGCGTTAATATAACAAATGTTACTCCTAATGAGCGGGCGAGAATAAGAAATCAGGAAATTGGTTTCGTATTTCAGAGTTTCAACTTACTTCCCAGAATGCAGGCATTGGATAATGTGGCGCTGCCATTGTTATATCGTGGATATTCACGCTCGCTGGCCCGGCAGGAGGCGAAATATCAGCTTGAATTGGTTGGTCTGGCTGATCGTATTCACCATCGGCCGGCAGATCTCTCTGGGGGACAACGCCAACGTGTTGCCATCGCCAGAGCCTTGGTCGGCAAGCCTTCTCTCATTCTGGCTGATGAGCCGACAGGCAATCTCGACAGTGCTACAGCACGCGATATCATGGCGCTTCTTCTGTCATTGAACCGTGAGCAGGGCGTGACACTGGTCATGGTGACACACGATCAAACAATAGCCAGAAATATGCAGCGTTGTCTGTATGTCAATGATGGGCAGCTTTCCGAAACCGATCGGTGGTCGGATATATCCGATGCTTAACGTGAATTCTGGTCGCCACGGATTGGCTTTCCCGCAAGCCCTGCGTGAATCGCTGGATAGCCTGCGTTTACTGGGGCGGCGTTCCCTGTTTGCGTTGCTTGGTATTGCAGTCGGATGTGCTTCGGTCATTGCACTTCTGAACATTGGCTACAACGCTGCCAATGAAGCTATCAGCACTTTTAAGAGCATGGGGAGCAATATGCTGGTCGCCCATTTTGATTTTATGCCGGGCACTGATGTCAAACCTGCTCCATCCACACTGGATACTCAGATGCTTACCCGAACGCTACCCACGATCATGCATGCTGCACCCATCACGTTATACTCAACCCGAATACGTTTCCTGGGGCAAGGAATTGATACGAATATTACAGGGACATCCTCTGATCTGGCCGCGGTGCTTGATTTACAGATCGAGCAGGGGCGTTTTCTCTCGGACTATGATCGCCAGACAACTTATGCCGTGATCGGCGCAGATATTGCGAAACAGTCAAAAGTACCAAACCAACCTATCCGGGTAGGCAGTCAACTGCAAATTGAGGGATATATGTTTGAAGTGATAGGCATTCTCGCTGCTCAGGGAATAAATCCTTTACTCCCGGTTTCTGTTGATAATTCCGTGATATTGCCCATTGAAGGAATGCGGCGGTTGCGGCCTGCTCCAGAGATAGGCAGTGTCATTGCTAGAGCGCGAGACGTAACAACGTTAAACAGTGATGCTGTATCATTGCGTGACTATCTTGCCTCATTATCAAACGGTCGTAATGTTGAAGTTCAAATTCCGCAGCAATTACTTGATGGATTGACGCGACAAGCAAAGACATTCTCCTATTTGCTTGCCGGGTTGGGGGGCATTTCATTGCTGGTGGGCGGTGTGGGTGTCATGAATGTCATGCTGATGAATGTTTCGGAGCGCAGGCGTGAAATTGGTGTTCGTATGGCTCTGGGAGCCCGGCCGGTTGATATCGGTGTGCTTTTTATGCTGGAAGCTGCCACTCTGTCAATTGTCGGCGCAATAGCTGGATCGCTGTTGGGGGTGACCGCTGGGTACCTGTTTGTAAAATTTTCCGGCTGGGTATTCACGTTATCTCCATTCTCTTTGCCGCTGGGGATTGCCAGTTCATTAGTGATTGGCTTGTTTTTCGGCATCAACCCGGCATTGGCTGCTGCCAGGTTACAACCTGTAGAGGCACTTCGTGATGATTAGTCAAACTTTTCAGCGTGTTGTTGGTATCATCATTGCGCTGATGATAGTTGTGTCTGTCAAACAAGCTTTGGCGGAGCCGCTGATCCCGTCACAGGCAACCATGCCTACAACGAGCACAATTTCGCTTAATCAGCAGACTATCGATCTGACACTCAGTGATGCGATCTATTTGGGATTACGCAACAATCGCTCGATTCGCAGTGCTTATCTGGATCGTATTGCCCAGAAATTCGATTTGCGGGTTGCAGAAGATCGTTTTACGCCGAAATTGCTGATCAATAGCCGTTATATTGCTGCCCGTAATCAAGATGATCGTTACCGTCAGAGCGAGATTACGCCCACGTCTACAATGCTTGGGGAATATGGTACTCGGTTTAGCCTGTCGTGGACGAGCCGGGCGACATGGGCGGAAAATGCTGGCCGTAGCCGTAATGATGGCGTTTCATTCTCAGTGATCCAGCCGCTGCTGCGCGGTGCCGGCAAAGATGTGGCGACGGCGCCTGTACGTATTGCTCAACTGATGGAGCAAATAAATCGCCTGAATCTAAAAGCAACGGTATCCCAGACTATCAGGCAGATTATTATGGCTTATCGTGAATTGCTGCGTGCTCAAGAGCAATTACAAATCGCGCGTGATGCCCTTGAACGTTCGCGTCAACTGCTGGAAGTTAACAAAGTCATGATCTCCGCAGGCAGAATGGCAGCCTTCGAGATTGTTCAAACTGAGGCCGATGTTGCCATGCAGGAACTGGCTAATGAAGAAGCCGCTAATCAACTGGATACCAGTCGTTTAGAGTTGTTGCGTTTGCTCGCCCTGGATTTGCAAACTCAGGTAAAAGCGACTGACAAATTGGAAGCCAAACGCATAGACATTAATTTGCTCCAGGCGCAACATTTGGCACAAGAGCAGCAACCATCCTATCTCACCCAATTGATTACCGCAGAGCAGGCGGGTATTAACCTGACAGTCGCCCGTAATGACCGCTTATGGGATGTCTCTTTGGTCGGAGGGGCCAGCCAGGTACGCGATCGAACAGGTCCAAACAGTTCGCGAAATTGGGAAAATTACGCAGGTGTCCAGGTGGAGATACCCATTGGCGATTTGAGTCAGCGCCAGGCGGAAGTGCGGGCGCGGGTTGATGTTCAGAATCAGGATATCCGTCTTACTGAGGCTAAACAGTTACTGGAACGTGATGTCGGTAATGCGGTGCGTGATATTAGTACACGTTGGCGTCAATATGAGATCGCACAACGTGCCAGGGATCTATCCCGACGCAAGCTAGAGATTGAGCGCGAAAAACTGACAGTTGGCCGTTCCAGCAACTTTCAGGTATTGAGCTTTGAAACCGATCTGCGTAATGCCGAAAATGTTCGTCTCAATGCGTTAATCGCCTACCTGAATGCGCAAGCGGAATTGGATGAAACATTGGGCACCACCCTGGGGAGCTGGGATATTGCACTTAATGACTAAGGTCGGGGTACTTGCCTGTTTCAGGCGTAGGACTCGTTGGTTGGTGGCACTGGTTGTTGCATTAGTTGCCGGGGCTGCCATTGCCTATGTCTATCTGCCGTCTTCAACTGATACATCATCACAGAAACAGTGGGTGCGTGTTGAACCTCAACGGCTGGAAAATCGTCTTGGGTTAGTTGGTCGCATTCAGGCCGCTGCCAGTTTGACGATTGCGGCACCATTTGATGGTGTTATCGCTGACGTTGTGGTGACGGAAGGCCAGCGCGTTAAGCGAGGGCAACCCCTGTTGAGCCTTGATACTGCACAATTGGATATCCAGTTGCGTCAGGCGCTCACGGAACTATTGAAAGCTCAGCGAACCGTACAAGAATTGGTGGAATGGGAAAACAGTCAGGACGTCGCGAGGGTTCGCAGGACCTTGACCAATGCTCAGTTAAGCCTGAGTGATACCGAACGTAAGCTGATTGATACTCGAGCCTTGTTCGAACGTGGCATTGTTCCTCGTATGGAGGTTGACACACTGGAGCAACAGGCCAGAGTCCAGCGGCTCGATCTTGCCGCAGCGAAGGAAGAACTGCGCACTATACTCGACAAGGGAACGGGTGAAAATCGCCAGATTGCTGATATGGAATTGGCTAACGCTCAATCGCGTTATCAGGCGTTTCAGGCTCAGCAAGCTCAACGTGAGTTGATTTCTCCCTTTGATGGTATTGTTGTTCGTCCTCAAGTACCGGGATCGGACAAAACGTTATCTATCCAAAAAGGGACACGAGTCACCCAGGGAACCCCTCTCTTCGGGATAATCAATTTGGAGCAAATCCAGGCTGTAGCGCGTATTGAAGAGGCTGATCTTCACCAATTGTATGAAGGAATGCCGGTTGAGATTACAGGTGATGGTTTTGCCGGGCTATCCTTACAAGGGCAGATTAAGACAATTGGTGTACAGGGGCATTCAACAGAAACGCAGGGCGCGGGTGTCACCTATGATGTGTTAGTGGCGATTGATCCTCTTACACCCGAGCAGCGGCAGCGTGTCCGTCTGAGTATGAGCGCAAAACTGGCTATTGTCACATATCGCAATGAACGTGGATTGGCAGTGCCCGCAGAGGCGTTACGTACCGGCTCTGATGGACGAATTTTCGTCATCTATCGCCGTGAATTACACGATCCGGAACAACAGATTAGGGTGACGCCGGGGCACGCTGTTCCTCAGGGCGTAGAGGTGAGTGGGTTAGCAGCCGGTTATGTTGAAATTCCTGCGCAGCAATGACCGATTCGATTTAATAGAAAACATGATCGATAGGTTATTTATTTGATGATTTATGAAGATAAAGTAAATATGCGTTGCTTTTCCTCCTGAGTATTACCCTGTTTAAAAAACAGGGTAATTGAGATACCGAGACGGGAAACGGTCATCCCATCACCATTGGTAAAAGTAAAACCGACCAATCGTGATTTTAGCCGGGAAAAATAATCCGAAGTTTCCATATTCTCTCCGTTCATGATGAGGCGGTGGATAATCCGTTATTCCCACATATTTTTCCCTTCCCGTATCAGGTGCCAGATAGTTGTGCCCGACTCCGCGCCCTGAACATCAAAAGCCATCGCGCCCTGAGCAAAGAAATACTGCTTGTCAGGGATGCTGTCGGTTCGCCAGAATCCGCTGACTAGCGCTGGATAGCCGCCTCTTAGGGGGGTTACGTGCAGAGGTCCACGGTCATAACGGGCATACCAGGCTTGTGTGGAAATATCATCAAAATGACCGGCACCATAGAAGTGTAGGGAATCACCTTCTCCCGGAACAAAACGTATCGGACGTATCAACTGGTTAATGGCAAAATAACTCTCCGGGACACTGCCCGGCTGTGGCGTTAAATCCGGGTATTGACCGGCCCGGATCATCAGACCATCGTGGTAAGAGCTAATCACCACATCCGTGTAGCGTGCCAGCATTGTGCGTATCCAGTATTCCCCACCCAGTCGTCCTACAAAGCGTTTGGACAGTAGGGTGATCCAGTTAATGCTCCGTATCGAGTGGGCATAGTCGTCCAGTGTGGTATGAACTGTAGAGTTGACTTGCAAGGAGGGGTAACGCTGTGCCAGCTGGTATTCCAAGGGAAAATAATCGTAATAGTCTTTGGGCAGGGCAAGACAGTAACCACAGTCTCCCCAGTCAGGTTCGAGCTGTTCACACAGAAAGTCCAGCCATGCCATAAATTTGGTCATGCCATCTTGTTCTTTCAGATAATCCCAGGGCAGTACAAGGCTCAGGTAAGAGCTACTATCGTCACCATCATCCTCATCGGAATCCAGATAACGCATCAGATAATGAGGCGCTTCATCTTCATTTTTAGCATCACTGACGACCCAACCACAAGGCTGATTTTTTTTCCTGGTGAGAATGCCTTCCTCTATCTTAATAATATTTTCCGGTGAATATTTGCTTAACCCTTTCAGTGAATGGCTATGAAAACGCAGGTGAGTGCCGAATTCTTCCCGAAAGCGGCGATAGCAGGCCAGAATGCGCTGTTTTTTCTCCTGGGTGTAGCCCCGTTTAAAAAACAGGGTAATCGAGAGACCCAGGCGGGAAACGGTCAGTCCATCGCCATTGATAAAAAGAAAAGAGGTCAGTTGTGATCTCAGTTGGGAAAAGTAATCTGAAGTTTCCATCATTTTCTCCGTGAATTATGAGGCGGTGGCGAATGTCACACTTGCCAATATTGCCAGGACGGCAGCTAGCGCTGCGGCGCTGACTGTGGCAGCGGTAGCTAAAATTTCCACCAGTGCGATCAGCGCAGCAGCGACGGCAAGGGTGACGAGGATAACAACGGCAACGCTGGCAATAATCACAACCACTTCCAGCATTCCTTCACCCACCTCTTTTAATATTTGCATCCAGCTAATGTTCTTGAGCTCTTCCAGAGTGATATCTGAGCCCTGTTGTACAGTTTGCCACTGGGCTTTTATCTCACTCTCAGTCCAGGTCACGATTTTACCCGTTTGTTCACTAACCCAGGAAAAAGCGTAGCTGACTTGATGGGTTACCGGGTCAATAATCTCTTCACATACCCACTTTCCGGCTTCACTGAACCATGATCCAAACTGAGCAAGGAGTTCACGGGTACTGTTACGGATATAATCTAACCCACTTTCGGCCAGACCAGCCACTTCCTGCCCGAGAATGACCCAGTCTTCATAGCTAGGTAAGAAAGACCACGGGGAGGTACTGACAAGTGGGATATTTTTGGTCAGAGGTTGCGGAATCGTACCCGGCACGCCCTCTTCGGGAGATTCAGGGACCGGTAAGTCTTCTTCAGGATGAGAACCGGGTAGCAGTGGCGGCAGAATAACCGGGTTTTTATAGTGCTGTGAACCGGGCTGATAAAATTTTCGCCATACCTCATCGTACTGTTTTTGCTCTTCTGTGCGGTTATCGTCGACGCGCATCACACCAAAGCGAGAGCGGGTAGCAATCTGGATATAATCTTTTTCTTGATCTTCACTAAGCTTATCCCCCGGAAATTTCACCTCAATCAACATTTTCAGATTATCGGGGTGCACGGAGCCATCAAAGTAGGTAGCATTTCTGCCCGGCCAGCGGAGAGCCTCATCTTTAACCAGAATAATATCGGGGCGGCGAATGCGCTTAACCCCAAATTTCTCCACATCGTCGGCAGAAGGCCGGGCAAACGGATTACTGGATTGCGGTAAATTATCACCATAACGCTGCTTAGAGACTTGACTGGTTGCTAGCATAGGCAGAGGAACATCCTTTTTCCCTCGGATAGCAAACACCACTTCCGCTTTATAGGGCCACAGGAAATCATGTTTATATTCTTCAACTTTGATTAACCCGCTCATGACAACTTGATTAAGAAAGCGAATGGCGCCCTGCCTGGTGAAAATCATTGCAGGCAGCCGCAGGGCGTATTCGGCTTTTTCCGCCAGGTAGCAGGGATCTTCATCGGCGGGAAAGATCCCTATTTCCATCGTGCAGTTAATTGAGGTAACGGCTAGACACATCTTACCGTCATTGGACATTGGCATACTTATTCCTCCATAAGAAATGGGATAATGACGAAGAGGCCATTAAACGAATAATCACGTTCTGCTTTTTAAATAGCGCAGCACAACGCTTCCTCATATTACCGAGCCGGTGTTTCAACCTGATGGCTCTGAATACAAAGACAGTTCCAGCCTGTTCCGTAGTAAAAAATGAAAGCGGAAAACACCTGTCACTTAATACGTGGCATTTGAGAGAACAATAAACAGCTTCCCGCTGAGTAGAGTGGAAATAAGTAACAGAGAATTTCGTCCTCTGAATTTTATGACCACAAGATCACGATATTTATCATATAAACATAACAAAAATGTGATGTATATCACATAAAATGGCTAATTAATCACTACCCATCGTATGGAATGAATAAAAATCGCCGTAAATTTTTGCTTAATACGGGGGAGATCTAAAACCTCAAAAGCGTTAAGATATTACAGGTGTATTTGGGCTGACGATGTATGCTTTGAGTGTTTCTATTTGAATTCGGTGACCGTCTTAACGATCACCTTTAATTGAATGGCAATGAGATAAAATGATGTCGGAGTTAATTGGCGATTAGCTTTCCCATTACTCTCTTTTTATTGAGTTGTTATCAGATGGCGTATTCTTATCTTCAAGCTTCTTCTCCAATTCATTTAAACGCTGCTCCATCGCTGTTAATTTTTCACGGGTATGCAGCAGAACTTAGGGCGAGATCTCACTATGGTGAAGAATCTTTTACTCTTTTGACTAAATTCTGGTGAAAGTGGTTTATATTGTAGGTACATAAAGTAGAAATTTTCTTTATGAGATTGAGTGTATATTGTACGAAAAATAACGTTATAGAAGAGAAAGTTGTATTAAAACGCAGTAAGCCATTCTAAACAACATAAGGAGTATCTAACATGTTAGTACGCAAGTCGTTGTTGGCCCTGTTTGCAACTGCTTCCCTCACTGCCGCAGGTGTCGTTTATGCAGGTCCACCCGTAACAGTTACATTTAAACATCTTGGTGCATCGGGAAGTGCTGATGCTGTTTATACCATCATAACTAATAATGAAGTCAGTACAAACGTAAATGCAACACCTAAGCCCAGAGTTAGAGTCAGGCAAGGGGAATCCGATAGCTATCAGGTTCAAAGCCCGATTACACCTGATGGAAACTATGCAATAGTGCGATATGAAATCGGGAATAAGACTTGTGTGTTTTCAACTACTTTTATAAACACATACGTTAATGGCGTTAAAATTCCGAAGTGGAATAAGGGAGCAACGCCGAGTGGGGGGGCTGTTTGTAATGCAACTATCACCTCTACTAATTTTCTTACCTACGCATGGTCAGTTGAGTTCACTATGAAGTAGTGGGGAGTGAGCCAGATTACGCTATTAGAGATATCTGGCTCATTACCTTGCTTGAAAGTGAACTCTTTATGATTGATTCGCTCAATCCTTTTTAATTAGTCGCCACTGGCAGGATAGAATGTTTATCGTGTTGAGTTGGTAAATATTTTGCGTGATTGCAGTCGCTTTAGTTAATTAAGAAATATTTGGTGTAAGTGACATGATATATTTTATTACCGAATTAAAAATAAAAAATATAGGGTGATTTTGACTTCGCTATTATCAATTAATGCGTTGAGTGTTTATTTTTTTAGTTCGGCTTTTTTTGATTTTCCATTGACAGACTATTAGTTCTACACTATTTTTAAAATTGTAAAGTATTATTATATCTTAAATTTATGGATTATAATGATCGAATATGGATGTTGATAAGTTAGTTGAGTTTTTGGGTGTAATATGAATTTCTATATTTATAACTTGATGCTGAATTTAATATTATAAGGAGTGATATATTATGACTGATCAAAATAATTCTGATGAAATAGTTTCTTCTAATGTATTGATTTCTGATGTAACTGTATCTTCCATTGAAATTGCTCCAGAAATAGCGAGAGACAATGCTCATGTACAAGTTACTGATGGAGAAGGTAAAACCAAGGATTTTCTTCTGGATAGGAGTGATGGCGGTTATCAAGGGTATGGTAGTCTAATAAGTTTGGTTCTTGCACACCTTAGTTCGAAAAAAGTCAATATTAGAACTACCGGATATATATACAAAGATTATGGATATATCAACGGCGTATCATTTAAGACTGACAAGCCTAAACCAGATCCAAAGACTTAAGAGAATGATAGGTAAGACTATAATGTAATGAGAATTCCTATGGAAAATATTATTCATTATTATTTGCATTAAAATACTAAGAGCACATCCCATGAGGTTATTTTATTTGCCATTTTGAGCCTGGGCAGTGTTCAAACTATTTGTAAGAATAAGGTCTATTTGGATAAGAAGTAAGTTGAAATTAATTTTAAATAAAACCCTGATGTTCAATCTTCAGGGTTTATATTTATTAGTGACTACGCATACCTTGAATTTTAGGAGGGAAATATCTATAGATAATTTTTTATTGGCTTTTTTTGGTTGACAAATATTATTAAAAATATATTATAATGAATACTGTTGCCAATGCGAATGAATTTACTTATTAAATATAAAATATTGTAAAGTATAGTTTTAATTGGTATAAGGATATTTTTATTTTTAAATCTTACTGTTTTCTAAAGAATGTAAATTAACAACTGATATCATCAATGGAATATGTATATTATATTATTTATTTTGAAATTATATTAACTGGTTTATTCACGTGGGCTAATAAAATACTCTTATTTAGGCAAGGAAAATAAATGTTAAATTAATCAGTTAGCTATCTGGGAAATTCTTATCTGGTTTTTGTTCCATTGGGAGAGTTAGTGAACCCAAATAGCATAAAACAGAGATGGCCAATAAAATTATTGGCCATTGAGGGAGATACTACCAATAAGACAATGAGCAAATTGGTTATTACTCACAACGTAAAAAATACTTTAATTCAGGCAGATTACCGTTTTCTCTGAATCTGGCCGGTGTGGTGTTAAAGTGTTTTTTAAAGATCCGGGTAAATGTTGCTTGAGAACTGAAGCCATACTGTAGAGCAATGTCAAGAATCGGCAGATTTTCTTCACGCAGAGATTTTGCTGCTTCATGCAAACGCCGTTTGCGGACATATTCACCCAGAGTACAGCCTTTCACCTCTTTAAATACCCTTTGCAGATGCCACTTTGAATAACCACTCCTATAAGCAATGGTATCTATCTTTATACCTTCGTTACATTGAAGCTGGGTTTCAAGCCATCTGACAATATCGTTTACTACAGTTTCTGACATTTTCACCTCCCACTAATGGTGGGCTAGTTGCTAAAATATTATAATTAATTATCTATTCCTGTAATGATAATAACGTTAGTTATTATTGTGAGTATTTTAAGATAAATCGGAAATTTCTATAGGCAAAAAGTGCTATTTATAATTGATCATTACCCTTATTTGTGTAAATTTCCTTATGCTTTAACAACAAGTAGCATCAAATGATCTTCACCAATTTATTTAAAGCAGTATCATCGTGCGTCATTTAATTTAATGGAGGTTGTAATGCAATCGGACGTGGTTTTTTTAACTAAAAAACTGGCATTTTTTGTTTTTTATGCTCTGATTTTGTCCATAGTTATCGGCTTACTTTTTATCGATGTTGTCTATTTGCAGAATGCAGTGAAGGAGAGTTCATTAACTGAAATTTCTCAGGAGAGTATACTGTTTGTTATTTCTGCTGCATTTTTTCTGGAAGCAAAAAAGAATAGTCAATTGCGTCCTGCATTAGTCTTAATATCAGGTTTTTTTGCTTGTTTATTGATAAGAGAGTTGGATTCCATATTTGATGAAATATTTCATGGTGCTTGGGTGTGGGTTGCTATTCCGTTGGCGTTAATTTGTATTTTTTATGCTGTTTACCGAGGTCGGGTTACATTGGTTGGGCTTACTCATTTTGCCCGTCATCAAAGTTACGGCATGATGGTTTCAGGTATCTTGTGTGTGTTGGTTTTTTCCCGTCTGTTTGGTATGGGAGTATTATGGCAAGGTTTAATGCTGGAAAATTTTGATCGAATTGTAAAAAATATGGCTGAAGAAGGGTGCGAAGTTCTGGGTTATTGTTTGTGCCTGATTGCAACTTTCTGGTATCTACCTAGTGCAATAAAATTTCGTAAATAAAAAGTAAGACAGGCAAATGGCTAAAATAATTTGCCTGTCAGCTTGTCATTATTGCCTCAGATAAACCTGAGGTTGTTGAGTCTCAGGATGGCGGGTAATACCAAGATCTGCCTGATACCATTTTTTTAGAACTTGATCACTCAGTACCTCTTCTGGCGTACCTGCCGCAACCAGCTTCCCTTTGTGTAGCAGAAAGATTTTATCTGCGTAGAGAGCGGCAAGATTGAGATCATGCAAAACACAGCACATTGCCATCGGTTGTTCCCGCGTCAGCCGGTAAAGCAGACGCAGTGTATGTTGTTGGTGATAAAGATCTAAGGCTGATGTCGGTTCATCAAGAAACAAACAACACTCTGTCGGTGTTGGAGACCAGAGTTGGGCAAGGACACGGGCTAATTGTACTCTTTGTTGTTCACCACCGGATAATTGCCGGTAGTCACGGTAGCGTAACTCCTGGCAATCCGTTTGTTCAATAACGGTATCAATTGCTGTTTGTTGATGATGAATACCATGAGGAGAGCGCCCCATAGCAATGACCTCTTCTACACTGAAAGGGAAAGAGAGTGAACTGTACTGACGCATGACGGCCCGGGTTCGGGCCAGCTGTTGAGCCGGCCATTGCTCAATGGGTGTTCCCTGTAAATAACATTGCCCCTGTTCAGGCTTCATATATCCTGTCAGCAGTCGCAGTAATGTGGATTTTCCTGCGCCGTTGGGTCCGATAATGGCGACAACTTCACCTTTATTTACTGAGAGCGAAATATTATCAATGATTTTCCGGTTGCCAATTGAATAACTCAGATTTTGTGCTTGCAGAAAAATATTATTTTTTACGGCTTCCATTATATCCGGCTCCCTGGCTGTTTGAGTATCAGCCATAAAAAGTATGGACCGCCGATTAAGCCAGTAATTAGGCCAACGGGCATTTCTGCTGGGGAAACCAGTGTTCTTGCCAGTGTATCTGCGGTAAGCAGAAGGCAGGCTCCGCCTAACGCAGCACCGGGAAGTAGCCAGTTATGATCACCACCAAATCGCATCCTGATCAGGTGTGGGACAACCAACCCGATAAATCCAATAACACCACTTAATGCAACGGCGCTACCAATGAGCAGGGCGCTGAGGAGTAATAACTGGAATTTGGTGCGCTGGACGTTAATGCCGAGATAGTGGGCTTCTTCATCTCCCAATTGCAACAGATTCAGTTTACGGGCCTGACTGAAAGTCAGGATGGAAGCCGGAATAATTAAGGAAGCGGCAATTGCCAGAGTCGGCCACTCTATTTGGCTGAGTGAACCCATCATCCATAAAGAGAATTGGCGTAGTTGCTGGTCATCACTGATATAACTCAGGGCTCCAATAGCGGATGCGCAGAGCGCATTGATGGCGATCCCGGCCAGTAATAAACGAGCCAAATTTCCTTGGTTATATTTATTCAGTGAAAAAATCAGTAATGAAATTAACAGGCTACCAATAAATGCGGCAATAATATGCCCATATACGGCAATGGCAGATGGCAGGCTAACGGGCAAAATAATCGCCATTGCAACCATCAGTGCTGCTCCACTGCTCATACCCAGTAAGCCAGGATCTGCCAGTGGGTTACGAAATAGCCCTTGCATCACCGCACCGGAGGCGGCTAAAGCACAGCCAACCAGCATCGCCAATAATACTCTTGGTAATCTGATGTTCAGCCAGATTTGCCACTGGGGATCACTGATCGAAGATTCCCACAAGGTCTTAAAAGATAATGTTAATGCGCCCAAATTGGCGGAGCCAATAGCCAACCCAGACAGTAGCAGACAAAGAAACGCTAAACCCAATCCTGGAGACTTCATACGACTCATTGGGCCTTCTCCGCCGCCTGCCGTAGTTGCTTCATCACTGTAGGGGTTTCGAGGCCAAAACCAAGCAGGCCCATATCATCGGCAATTAAAATCTGTTGTTTCTGACCTGCCGGGGTATGTTTCAAACCCGGTAATTGCCAGATTTTATCCAAGCCGCCCATTGATTTAATGCCATCTTCGGTCACCAGCAATAAATCTGGTGCACTGGCAATAACACCCTCCTGCGAAAGAGGGCGATAACTGTTAAAGCCTTGCATTGCATTAGTCGCGCCAATAGCACGAATCATTTTGTCGGCTGCGGTTTTTTGCCCGGCAGCCATTGGCATGATACCCCCGTGACTCATCACAAACAGAATACGGGTTGGTAATTGGGTTGTCGGGATTTCTGCCAGTTTTTTCTGATATTGTTTAATCAGTTGTTCGCCGCGTTCAGTTTGATTGACCGCCTTGGCGACTGTCTTGATTTTCTCAGGAACGGCTTCTAACGATGCTTTTCCGGTTATCTGAATAACGTTCACACCAGAATCCTGGATTTGCTTAAGTGCCAGTGAAGGTTTTGCCAGCTCACTGGTCAGAACCAGTGTCGGATGCATAGAAAGAATGCCCTCAGGATTGAGCAATCTCATATAGCCGACGTCGGGTAGGGCAAGCAATTCTGTTGGTTTCTGACTGGTGCTGTCTCTGGCGACAACTTTTTTCCCTTCACCAAGTGCAAAAACAATTTCAGATACATCGCCACCAATGGTGACGATCCGTTCAGTAGAAAAAGCACTGAACGATACCGCAAGGACAAATGTCAGAAGCCATTGTTTCATGCTATACGCTCTTCCTGTACTGGTTGCAGTTTTGGCAGAGCAGCCACTTGCTCACGCCACTGAGTTTGTTCAGAAGTGCCTTCTGTACGCTGACCAAACAGTTGAGCGATCTGATTGCCGTTAGCGTCAAATAACTCAAGGCTGGTGACGAAACCATCAGAAGTTGGTTTACGGGTTACCCAGCTTTCAGCGATAGCACTCTCTATTAAATGTAGTGTGAAATTACGATTAAAGATATTAATCCATTTCTGATCTGAGTTTTCCTCCTGATATGGCATCAGGCGTTCCAGCTTGCCGGTGAAAATTTGTACGCAACCACGGTTGCCGACAAAAATCATGATTTCATTCTGATCGCTATAAGCGGCATTAATGAGCTCATTCAGTGCAGAATTTTCCACTCTGTAAGCCAGATCATTCGGTACCGCGTCGAAAATTTGCTGGCGGCTCAGGTTATGACGTTTGAGTATGATAAAGAATTGATGAACGTCAGTCATTGCCCGCCATTCTTTATCAAGCTGCTCTTTCAGTTCATTGGTTATGGTTGAATAGCTGGCTTCTTCGATAGGTTTGATAATCAGTGCCGGGTTTTCTTCTGTCTGATATTTTTCAATCAGTGTTTCCCAGGCTGCCATATCGGTATTATCCGTTGCATAAACTTTATGCAGCGCATCACCCTGACGATCAAAAAATTGAATACTGTGGCGCATACCCTTTTTTGCTGGCTCGACCAGATAAAACACACTGCTCCAGTGATCAAAGAATATCCGCAAATCGAGTTCACGCGGATTCAGGATCAGCCCTGCATGGTTGCTGAAACGTGTGTTTTCATACCGGCCAATTTGTTCATGGACGGCAAAATCATTGCGGGTAATCGCTTTAGTTTCACCAACAACAGCCAGTTCTTCCAGTAAAGTTGGTGCGTCAATGTCAAGGCGTTTGGCATCTATCCCAACGCGGCTGTGCAGTAACTCACCTTCACTGACATTCAGATAAGCAGCCAGATCGCGGGCATATTTGGCTTTGTTATCAGCTTTGGCTTGCAGGTAACGCTCATAAAGTGATGAATTCACAACTTAACTCCTTGAAAATACAGTATATTAAATTACCACTGGTAGCTCACCAACAGTTTGGCATTGCGGCCATCCTGCGGTGTTCCCTGTGGTGAGTAGTATTCTTTATCAAAGGCATTACCCAGAACAGCGGTAGTGGTCACACCTTTTAACATTCCTTCACCTTGATAGCTAATATAGAAGTCATTAATGCCATAGCCAGCCTGTTGTTTATCTTGCCCTTTAAAATCAGTATGCTTGGTAAATTGACCTATCCAGCCAACAGAAAAACCGGTTTGTGCAACAGGGATATCCAGTGTGCTGGTGATAGTATCTGGGCTGAGGTTGTCGAGAGATTCGCCGCTCTTTTCGTCCTTTCCCTCAGTACGGTTATAAGCCAGCCCCCAGGAAAACAGATTGGATTCATAGTTCATAGAAACATCCCAACCCCAGATCTTGGCCCTGGGTACATTAATAGATGTTGTGTTTCTTTTATCGTTGACCATATATAATTTAATATAATCTTTGGCTTTGGTATCAAAATAGCTGGCTTTGAATTTCAGTTCGTCATTTTCTGCCAGTAAGTTATCGAGACGTAATCCAAAACCGGATTCCCATGTTTCGTTGCTTTCTGGGCGGAGGTTTGGATTAGGGATCCAGAAGTTTCCAGGATAGTGAATAGAATCGTTATACATCTCACTCATCGTTGGCGCACGGAACGCCTGAGCATAAGAGGTAAACAACATTGACCAGTCAGTTGGTGTGATGCTGATAGCCCCTTTGGAAGACCATTTATCAGCGCTGATATCCTTATATTTAGAATTTGTCCCTTTATAGTTGTCATAACGGGTACCGGCGATAATAGATACTGGCAGGTCGCGCAGAATTATTTCATCCTGCACCCAACCGGAAGAAAAGCGAATATCGGCGTCAGGGAAGCTATCAGTGTTACCGCCTGGGGTTTGTTTCTGTTGGTAGGTTTCACCACCGTAGGTAAGCTGGTGTGTTAGTGGACTGTCCGTCCACAGGCGGGAGCGGTTTTCCAGTTTTACGCCATATGTTTTTTGTTTACGACCTTCGAAGCCATTTTTTTTAGTGCGGGCATCGATAGTCACATCCGAATAATAAAGGTCAGCCTTGGCATTTAACCAATCATATTCTGCCGGATTTAATTGGTAGCTGAGTTGGGCATCACGCTGAGTTGTCGTCCGATCAGTCCACGAGTCAGATTTTTCATTTTTCCCGATGAGCGTTTGTGGATTTTTAGGTTGGTTAGCTTCATTACGGTAATAGCGTAACTGGCTACTCAGAGACTGGTTCTCATCCACTTTCCAACTGCCTTTCGCTATCAGATTGCTGATAAATTCATCATTATCAGCAACAAAGCCACTACTTTGGCGGATATTGCCTGCATCACGAGTACTGAAAGCAAACAAACCATCCAGAGAATCTGTTTTCCCAAAAGTTGCACCACCAAAACCCATACTATGGTCACCGGTTGCACCGCGGGCGAAAACGCGAAATCCGTGATTTTGACCTGCTTGCAGCAGATCTGCGGCATCGACAGTCTGATAAGCAACAACACCACCTAAGGCGCCACTGCCGTAGAGCAGAGCTGAAGGACCACGTACAACTTCGACTTGTTTAATTAATGCCGGATCCAGGAATGTACCATTAATATGACCGGTATCGGTGCCTTGCCGAATGCCATCAATTAATGTCAAAACACCTTTTGGCCCATAACCACGCAGACTGATATCTTGCCCATTAGCACGGTTTGTACCGGCTATATTAATGCCGGGTATTTTTCTGATGAGATCGCCGGCATTACCGGCTGTTTGACTTTGTGCTGATTTATTATTTATCACCGTCACCATCATGGGGGCTTCGAAACTATCCCTTTCATTACCTGTTGCATAAACAGTTATCACATCGCGGGATGATTTATCACTATCAGAATCGGGCGATTTTGTTGCTGCATATGCGGTTGAAAAGCTACTGATAATTGCCAGGCTTAATATTGATAGATTGAGTGTTGATCTTGCTGTTTGAGACATCAGACGAATCTCCATAAGAATATTTTATGATTTATGGATATAGCTGGCTGCCCCGATACGCGATCTGGGTGGCTGGCTGAGTTATTTTTTTACTTAGTTAGTATCAGCTTTCCGGCTTTAGTTTGGCGCAATTGGTAGAGTTCCCCTTGGTGGTGAATGCGGGTAATTCCTGACTCGCCTAACAGTTGTTTACTGTCAATGTAACCAATTTGTACGATTTCATCAGGATAAATATTGCACCGTTCTTCAAGTGCAATGCAGGAATGTTGGTGACATACTTTAGTCATAAATCCACTTAGCGAATACTAACTATTATTATAGTGAGAATCATTATCGTTATATGGATAGGTGACTTCAAGCAATATTTTTGATGCTCAGGAACAACATATTAACGTAATTTATTGATCTGTTGTAAGTTAGCCTTTTGTGAATAAAAGGCTAACTCAGAAGAGGATTCAGAAGCGGTAATTGACTGCTTCGGCAAGAATTGCAAGAAGTCGCTCTGTATCTTGCCAGCTTAGACAAGGATCTGTAATAGATTGACCGTAATTCAGTGGTTGCCCCCGAATGATTGTTTGGGCACCTTCAAGTAGAAAACTTTCAGCCATTACACCGACAATCGCCGCAGAACCCTCTTTAATCTGTTGGCCTACCTCCTTCGCGATGTCCAGTTGGCGTTTATGTATTTTCTGACAATTAGCGTGACTGAAATCGATAACTAAGTGCTCTGGTAAATCAAATTCACGTAGTTGATCACAAGCTGCGGCAATATCTCCGGCACTGTAATTAGGTTGTTTGCCACCACGCATAATAATGTGGCCGTATGGGTTGCCTTCGGTTTGATAGATGGTTATTTGGCCATGCTTATCCGGCGATAGAAAGGTGTGACAGACACTGGATGCGCGGATAGCGTCTATAGCGATACGGATATTGCCATCGGTGCCGTTTTTAAAGCCAATCGGGCAGGAGAGGGCTGATGCCATTTCCCGATGAATCTGGCTTTCTGTTGTTCTGGCTCCGATAGCTCCCCAACTGATGAGATCAGCAATATACTGGCCGGTCACCATATCCAGAAACTCGGTTGCTGTAGGTAAACCCAACTCATTGACATCAATCAGTAATTTCCGTGCCAAAGTAATACCACGATTAACCTGGCAGGAGCCGTCAAGATCCGGATCTGAAATTAAACCTTTCCAGCCCACGACTGTACGCGGTTTTTCAAAGTAGGTACGCATAATAATTTCCAGCCTGTGCTGGTATTTTTCACGTAATGTGTTCAGTCGTTGAGCATAATCTAAAGCAGCATCAATATCATGAATAGAGCAAGGACCGACGATAACCATAAGTCGTGGGTCATTCCCGGATAGAATATCTGCAATACGTTTTCGTGACGTTGTCACATTGTTGGCGATTTTTTCAGATACAGGATATTGAATTGCCAGAGCCTGAGGTGTGACCAAACTATCGACGCGGCGAGTCCTTAAACCATCTGTTTTATACATATATTTTCTCAAAGTTCGTTTTACGCTAGCGGATATACCTGTGGGTAATTGAAATTACAATAAACGAAAATGACTAAATTAAACAAACAATATAGTTAGCTACATCATAAATTTTTTTCAATTATTCATATTGATATATTTCTAAAACATACGTCGGTTCAGCTTCATCGTGTCGATTATTTTGGTCGAGATTTCTTCAACAGAATAATTGGTGGTATTAAGATAATTAATCTTATTCTTACGGAATAAAGCTTCAACTTCGGAAATTTCTATTCTGCATTGCCTCAATGATGCATAACGGCTATTTTCTCGGCGTTCTTCCCTAATAGCGGACAGCCGGTCAGGGCTTATCGTTAAACCGAATAACTTATGCTGAAATTGTTTTAATGTTGCTGGTAATTGTAAATTATCCATATCATCTGCGGTAAAAGGGTAATTTGCCGCCTGAATACCAAATTGCATGGCTAAATAGAGACTGGTAGGCGTCTTTCCGCAGCGAGACACACCCAGTAGAATAACCTGCGCCTGGTCAAGGTTACGTAAGGAGATACCATCATCGTGTGCCAGGGCATAGTCAATTGCTGCTATGCGTGCATCATACTGACTGAGATTCTTTTCGGTCAGACCGTGAGTACGGTTAAGTTCAGGTTTGGGTTCCAGACCGGTCTCTTTCTGTAATGGGGCTACCAGTGTTTGGACAATGTCCTGACAGAAACCTTCACTGCTGGTGATAATATTTTTCACTCCAGAAGAGATAATGGAATAGAAAACTAAAGGTCTTATACTCGTATCCTGATATATTTGATTTATTTGTTGCTTTATTTCTTTTGCACGGGTTTCACTGGCAACAAAAGGGAGGGTATATGAGGTTACTTTGATGGGAAATTGTGATAATACAGCATGGCCCAATACTTCCGCGGTAATTGCTGTTCCATCAGAAATAAAGAAAACGGTGCGCACAACACTATTCTCAACACTATTACTTTCTGCTGATATTTCTAATCTGGATTTTGTCATGATATTTATAGCGGCCTTTTATCTTTCCGATCGCTTAGTTAAATGAGACCGGGCATCAATTTCCTGCAAAGTATACCTGAGAAAAAAATAATGTGTTGGGTTGATCGATTCACCTTTCTATGTGTGCCAAAACATTGTGTTAGTCTATTTATGGCTGCTGAAAATGCAGTGCCAATTTTCCGACTTGTACCTCACGAATGTTAAAAGGATTGTTTTAATGCCCAACAATAACCTCCCCCCGTGTAATGTGCTTTGGTATAACCAATTAGGTATGCATGATGTTGACCGGGTTGGTGGTAAAAACGCCTCCCTGGGAGAAATGATCACTAACCTGTCAGAATTGGGGGTTTCTGTCCCGAATGGTTTTGCGACCACCGCACAGGCATTTAATGATTTCTTGGAGCAAAGTGGTGTCAATCAGCGTATTTATAGCTTGCTGGATGAAACTGATGTTGATGATGTGAATCAACTGGCTAAAGCGGGTGCACAAATTCGTCAATGGGTGATTGATACACCATTGACGCCGCAATTGGAAAGAGATATTCAGGCCGCTTATCAACAGTTGTCTGAAGGGGAGCCAGAAGCTTCTTTTGCCGTGCGTTCTTCGGCAACGGCTGAAGATATGCCGGATGCTTCTTTTGCCGGGCAGCAGGAAACTTTTTTGAACGTACAAGGCATTGATGCTGTGATGATTGCCATCAAGCATGTGTTTGCTTCACTGTTTAATGACCGGGCTATTTCTTATCGTGTCCATCAGGGATATGACCATCGGGGGGTTGCGTTATCAGCCGGTGTACAGCGTATGGTGCGTTCTGATATCGCCTCTTCCGGTGTGATGTTCACTATTGATACTGAATCAGGATTTGATCAGGTTGTCTTTATTACTTCTGCTTACGGATTGGGTGAGATGGTTGTTCAGGGGGCTGTGAACCCGGATGAATTCTATGTTCATAAGCCAACGCTGAATAAGGGTAAACCCGCTATTGTTCGCCGCAATTTGGGTTCTAAAAAACTGCATATGATCTACGCTGATAATAAAGAGCATGGTAAGCAGGTATGTATCGAAGAGGTGCCTGAAGTACAACGCAATCGTTTCTCTTTAGTTGATGAAGAAGTTGAAGAGTTAGCCCGTCAGGCGCTGTTGATTGAAAAACATTATGGCCGGCCGATGGATATTGAATGGGCCAAAGATGGTCATAATGGCAAGTTATATATTGTTCAGGCGCGTCCTGAGACTGTCCGCTCAAACCAACAGGTTATGGAACGTTACCAACTGAATGAACAAGGTCAGGTGTTGGTGGAAGGGCGCGCCATAGGCCATCGTATTGGTGCGGGTACAGTAAAAGTTATTCATAACTTAAATGAAATGGATCATATCCGGCCGGGTGATGTTCTGGTCACTGATATGACCGATCCGGATTGGGAGCCGATTATGAAAAAGGCGGCTGCGATCGTGACTAATCGTGGCGGTCGGACTTGTCATGCAGCGATTATTGCCCGTGAATTGGGTATTCCCGCGGTTGTTGGATGTGGTGATGCAACGGAACGCCTGAAAGAAAATCAACCGGTGACGGTTTCTTGTGCGGAAGGCGATACGGGTTTTGTTTATCAAAATCAACTGGATTTCATTGTACAAAGTTCTCAGGTCGATCAATTACCAGAGCTTGATGTGAAAATCATGCTGAATGTGGGTAATCCTGACCGCGCATTTGATTTTGCCTGCTTGCCAAATGAAGGTGTTGGTCTTGCCCGTTTGGAATTTATTATTAACCGAATGATTGGCGTACATCCTCGCGCATTACTGGAGTTTGATCAGCAAACGCCGGAATTGCAGCAAGAGATAAAATCTCTGATGGCGGGTTATGATAATCCGGTTGAATTCTATGTTGGACGCCTGACTGAAGGGATCGCAACACTGGCGGCTGCGTTCTGGCCGAAGCGGGTTATTGTTCGTCTGTCTGACTTTAAATCCAATGAATATGCCAATCTGGTTGGGGGTGATATTTACGAACCTAATGAAGAGAACCCGATGTTGGGCTTCCGTGGTGCGGGGCGTTATGTCTCTGATAGTTTCCGCGGTTGTTTCGCATTGGAGTGTGAAGCGGTTAAGCGTGTACGTAATGATATGGGGCTGACCAACGTCGAAATTATGATCCCGTTCGTGCGTACTGTCGCTCAGGCTGAAGCGGTTATTGCTGAATTAGCGTCACAAGGGTTGAAGCGTGGTGAGAACGGATTGAAAGTCATTATGATGTGTGAGATTCCATCCAATGCAATTCTGGCGGAACAGTTCCTTGAACATTTTGATGGCTTTTCTATTGGCTCTAATGATATGACTCAACTTACTCTTGGCTTGGACCGGGATTCCGGCGTGGTATCTGAGTTATTTGATGAGCGCAATGATGCGGTCAAAGCTATGCTCTCATTAGCTATCCAGGCGGCCAAGCGGCAAAACAAATATGTGGGAATTTGCGGGCAGGGGCCTTCAGACCATCAGGATTTTGCTCATTGGTTGATGGAAGAGGGAATTGATAGCTTGTCGTTGAACCCAGATACCGTGGTGAAAACTTGGTTGGGATTAGCGAAAGAGAGTTAACTGAGAATAATACGCAATTGAAACTCAAGGCCCGTCAGAATAAATGGCGGGTTTTTTAATGGATAAAGTAACTGATTACAATGCCACAGAATAAGGATAAAAATAGTGAAAAAAAAAGCCTACCATGGGCGTGATAGGCAAGGACTACACACAGCAATATACGCGTTTCTAATAAATAGAACTATCAAAAGGAGAAATAAACGTCTCGTTTACAGCCCGCTTATACTAATTTAGTTAAATAGTTTATTCATTAAGAATTGTCCTAATTTTCGGATTATTTACGGCTATAAAAAACCAAATTTAACCTTTTTTTAACATTGTGATTACAATAATGATATCTAACAAATAAAAACAAATGAGTATTTCAAATGAATGATTAGTTTTTAAGATTATGGTTTAGCGAAAGGGTTAACCCTCTTTCGCTATGTGAGACAGAATTAATCGTCATACAAATTATTCTGAAAATTCTTTTTCCAGATATTTTTCAGTTTCTGTTAAATCATTT
The DNA here is from genome assembly GCF_025384845.1 of Photorhabdus temperata. NCBI lineage: Bacteria > Pseudomonadati > Pseudomonadota > Gammaproteobacteria > Enterobacterales > Morganellaceae > Photorhabdus > Photorhabdus temperata. Next base: position 24,759 of record NZ_JAJAFX010000058.1, read on the forward strand.
TCAGGTGCTGGGACTTCGTTCATCCAGGCAATTAATAAACGATAAGCAACGGCTAATACAACCGGTCCGATAAATAAGCCAATCATGCCAAATGAGAGTATTCCGCCAATAACGCCGGTTAATATCAAAGCCATCGGTAAATCAGCGCCTAAACGGATTAAAAATGGACGAAGAAATCCATCCATTGTTGTCACTATGCAGCTCCAAACCAATAGCACGGTGCCCCAGGTTGTATCACCTGTCCAGTAAAGCCAGGCAACAGCCGGCACTAAAATCAACAATGGACCAAGCTGGGCAACACAACAGACAAACATAAGTACTGTCAGCAACGTAGCATAAGGGATCCCTGAAACGGCCAGGCCAAGACCACCGATAATGGCTTGAACCAGCGCAGTAACGACGACGCCGAGCGCGACAGCGCGGATGGATTGTGCCGCCAGCAGGATGGCGGCATCTCCGCGTTTATCTGCCAGGCGAACGGCAAAATGGCGAATACTCATCGTCACCTGTTCGCCTTTCAGATATAGGAGCACGCTGAATAGCACCATCAAACCAAGATGGAAAACGAAGCGTCCGGCATTGGCTGCCTGAGTAAAGAACCAGGTTGCCGCCTCTCCGACATAGGGCTGGACTTTAGCAATCAGCACATTGCCACCATCAGTGATCAATGAGTTCCAGCCGCTGTAAAGTTTATTGCCAACCAGCGGAATGCTGTCCAGCCAGGTCATTGCTGGCATTTGAAAATTAGCCGGGGATTTAGCCCACTGAATTAATGGCGCGCTGTTTTCCAATAAGCTACTGACCAGTAATGCGATGGGGATCACAAACAACAGAATTAATAATAACGTCATGATGGAAACTGCAATCCACCGTTTACCCCATAAACTGTTTTGTATTTTTTCCAGTAAAGGCCATGTGGCGATAACCACCATTCCTGCCCAGACAAAACCAAGGATAAATGGTTTCATCACCCAGAAACTGGTAACAATTAAGAGTGAAAGAAAAATTAAAGTAAACAATAGTTTTGGTAGATCATAATACGGTTGAGATTTGTCCATAAGTTAATTTCTCTAAGGAATTGAGTGGCGCTAACGATAATGAATAAATAGGATGTTATCTACAGGTTACTCAAAATAGGTGAATATTATGATAAGGTAACCGCTTGCCTTCTCAGACACGTCAGTTAACGGTGGTTAATGGTTACGACTGACTCGGGCATCAATTCAAAGATAGTATAAATGAAGCAATGTGGACACTCATTTTAAAAGGGTCAAAACGATAATGATCCCACGCATATTACAAGCACCTCACGTTAGTGAGGTGGCACAGGAATTTTTGGATACACTCAAGGAACAAGGATTTACCGGAGATACCGCAAGCAGCTATGCAGATCGCCTGACGATGGCGACAGATAACAGTATCTATCAACTCTTACCACAGGCTGTCGTTTTCCCTCGATCCGGCGCAGATGTGGTTTTACTGGCCCGTGTCGCAGGTGAAAAAAAATATCAGAATTTGACATTCACCCCGCGCGGAGGCGGTACTGGCACAAACGGCCAGGCCCTTAATGAGGGTATCGTGGTGGATATGTCCCGTTATATGAATCGTATCCTTGAGATTAATCCGGAGCAGGGATGGGTCAGAGTTGAAGCGGGCGTAATTAAAGACCAACTGAACCAATATTTGCGCCCATATGGTTATTTCTTTTCACCTGAGCTTTCAACCAGTAACCGTGCAACATTGGGCGGAATGATTAATACCGATGCTTCCGGTCAGGGTTCACTGGTATATGGTAAAACATCCGATCATGTTCTTGGTTTACGGGCAGTTTTATTAGGCGGCGAATTACTTGATACCCGCTCAATGGACATAGCACAGGCGGAATCAATTGCCCGGGAAGATTCTGTTACAGGCCGTATCTATAACACCGTACTTAACCGCTGCCGTGAGCGGCGTGAACTTATCGTTGAAAAATTCCCCAAACTCAATCGCTTTCTGACAGGTTATGATTTGCGTCATGTTTTCAGTGACGATATGCAGAAGTTTGACTTGGGTCGTATATTGACCGGTTCAGAAGGAACGCTGGCTTTTATTACCGAAGCGATTCTGGATATTACGCCGTTGCCGAAAGTCAGGCGGTTGGTGAACGTAAAATATGATTCATTTGATTCAGCACTGCGTAACGCGCCTTTTATGGTGAATGCAAAAGCTCTATCTGTTGAAACCGTGGATTCAAAAGTTCTGAATTTAGCGCGTGAGGATATTGTCTGGCATTCAGTGAAAGAATTGATCACCGATATTCCCGGCAAGGATATGCAGGGGTTGAATATTGTTGAATTCAGTGGTGATGATCAACAATTGATCGACCAGCAGGTAGACATACTTTGTCAGCGCCTTGACGAACTGATAGAAGGTCGTCAGGGCGTTATTGGCTACCAGATTTGCCGGGAGCTGGCTGATATTGAGCGTATTTATGCAATGCGCAAGAAATCGGTTGGATTACTGGGTAACAGTAAAGGTGCGGCGAAACCGATCCCCTTTGTGGAAGATACGTGTGTGCCTCCACAGTATCTTGCTGATTATATTGCGGAATTCCGCCAGTTACTGGATAGCCATCAGTTGAATTATGGTATGTTTGGCCATGTAGATGCCGGTGTGTTGCACGTTCGGCCAGCACTGGATATGTGCGATCCGCAGCAAGAGATACTGATGAAACAAATTTCTGATGACATTGTCAGTCTTACCGCCCGTTATGGCGGTTTGTTGTGGGGAGAACATGGTAAAGGTTTTCGGGCTGAATATAGTCAGGAATTTTTCGGCAGCATTTTGTATGAGGAGTTGCGCCGGATAAAGGCGGCCTTTGATCCGGATAACCGCTTGAATCCGGGTAAGATCTGCCCACCGATTGGTGTGGATGCACCAATGATGAAAATTGATGCCGTTAAGCGGGGGACTTATGACCGGACAATCCCGGTCAATGTAAGAAATACATTCCGTGGTGCGATGGAATGTAATGGTAATGGGCTGTGTTTTAATTTCGATGTGAAAAGCCCGATGTGCCCGTCAATGAAAATTAGCCGGCAGCGTATCCACTCACCGAAAGGGCGGGCAACATTAGTGCGTGAATGGCTTCGGCTTTTGACCGAACAGGGTATGGATCCGCAACTGTTGAAGCAGGGATTGGAACAAAAACGGCCAAGCCTGCGTGGTCTGATTGAAAAGACGCGTAATAGTTGGCAAGCATGGCGTGGAGAGTATGACTTCTCCCATGAAGTAAAAGAGGCGATGTCTGGTTGTTTGGCATGTAAAGCCTGCTCAACACAGTGCCCGATCAAAATTGATGTGCCGTCATTCCGTGCACGTTTTCTTGAGTTATATCACGGTCGCTATCTCCGTCCTGTGCGTGATTATATTGTGGCAGCTGCGGAAAGTAGTACGCCATTAATGGCTAAAGCGCCGCGAGCATTTAATTTTTTCCTGAAACAGTCGTGGGTGCAGGAATTGAGCCGCCGGACTGTCGGGATGGTGGATCTCCCCTTGTTATCCAGTCCGACATTGCACCAACAGCTTGCTGGTCATTACGCGCTTTCGACCACACTGGAACAGCTTGAAAAAATGGATCAGTCTTATCGCAACGGATATGTGTTGATTGTTCAGGATCCGTTCACCAGTTATTACGATGCGAAAGTGGTGGCTGATTTTGCCTGTCTGGTGGAAAAATTGGGATATAAGCCGGTATTGCTGCCATTTTCCCCTAACGGTAAAGCCCAACATATCAAAGGTTTTTTATCCCGCTTTGCTAAAACGGCCAAAAAAACGTCAGATTTTCTCAATCGGGTATTTGAGCTGGGTATCCCTATGGTCGGTGTCGATCCTGCATTGGTACTGTGCTATCGGGATGAATACAAAGAAATTCTCGGAGAGCAGCGTGGTAAGTTTGAGGTTCAGCTTGTTCACGAATGGTTGATCAATATCTTACCGGAGAAAAATGATAATCAGGCCGTGTCCGGTGATAAATGGTATCTGTTTGGACATTGTACGGAAGTGACTATGCTACCAGGCAGTAGTAAACAGTGGGAAAAAATTTTCCAGCGGTTGGGTAGTAAGCTGGATAATATCAGTGTAGGCTGCTGTGGAATGGCTGGAACATATGGTCATGAAAACAAAAACATAAAACACTCTATTGGTATCTATAAATTATCCTGGCAACCTGCCTTGCAGAAATTACCTCTGGAGCGTTGCCTGAGTTCCGGTTATTCCTGCCGCAGTCAGGTTAAGCGGGTAGAAGGGCAAGTACTTAAGCATCCGTTGCAAGCTTTATTGGAGATAATCCCATGATTTGGAAACGTGATATTGGACTGGATAGCCTGAATCAAGTAAATAGCCAATGTATGATGGGCCATCTGGGCATAAAAATCACGCATATCGGTGATGATTTTATTGAAGGCACAATGCCGGTTGACTATCGTACCCGTCAGCCGTTTGGTTTATTACATGGCGGGGCATCTGTTGTACTGGCAGAATCACTCGGTTCTTTGGCTGGGTATCTCTGTTCCGAAGGTGAGAAAAAAGTTGTTGGGCTGGAAATCAATGCCAACCATATCCGGTCTGTTCGCAGTGGCGAAGTTAAAGGGGTGTGTAAGCCCCTGCATATTGGCCGTAATCACCAGGTATGGCGAATCGATATTTTTGATGAACGTCAACACCTGTGTTGCACTTCCCGGTTAACTACTTCAGTGTTGCCTGGATAAAATAATAGTAGGTTATTTTTCTATGGATTAATAACCTACTCATTAAGTGAAAAAATTATTTTTCTATGTATTAAATTTAGTTGTAATAGTCTTCGTAATTATAGCTTTTATCGATATTTTTATAATATTATTGCTTATGTGATCTGTTTATATATCTGATTAATTTAAATGTCGAATGGAATGGATATGGTGAATTGTATTAAAAAGATTAATATCGAAATAGATAAAAATTTCCTTTTATTCAAATCTATAAACGTCGGTATATATTAATGAGTGCTAAAATTTCAGCGGTTTTAATTTGTGTTATTTCCTATAGATATAGGTATTTTGCTTTGGTATATTCTGGGCGGGCGCTTGAGACTATCTGTCTCTGGCGTGCTGGAGCGGATAGAAGAAAGCCCCAAATGATCTTTCAATCAATTTGAGGCCCAATCTAATGCTTCACAACATAAGATTAGCCTCTTACACGCCGAAAGGCAAGGAGACGCTAACCATGAAACAGCAAAAAGCGATATTTATCGCCATCGTTATTTGTATTGCCGCTTTAGCGGCTGTGTTGGTCACGAGGAAAGACCTCTGTGAGGTTCGCATCCGAAGCGGCCAAACGGAGGTTGCTGTTTTCATGGATTACGAACCCAAGTAAGAGCAACGGCGGGGAACAATCTCCGCCATCTCTTGTTGTTGAACATGGCTCTCAAGCGCCCGATTACCCACTCTTAATTGCTATCCCGTCATTTTATTTATATTTTTATAATATCATTGCTTATTTGATCTGCTTATATATTTGATGAATTTAAATGTCGAGTGGAATGGATATGGTGAATTATATTAAAAGGATTAATATCGAAATAGATAAAAACTTCCTTTTATTCAAATCTATAAAATCCGGGATATATTAATGAGCGCTAAAATTTCAGTGGTTTTAATTTTTGTCATTTCCTATAGATATAGGTATTTTGCTTTGGTATATTCTGGGCGGGCGCTTGAGACTATCTGTCTCTGGCGTGCTGGAGCGGATAGAAGAAAGCCCCAAATGATCTTTCAATCAATTTGAGGCCTATTCTTTATGCTTAGCAACATAAGATTAGTCTCTTACACGCCGAAAGGCAAGGAGACGCTAACCATGAAACAGCAAAAAGCAATATTTATCGCCATCGTTATTTGTATTACCGCTTTAGCGGCTGTGCTGGTCACGAGGAAAGACCTCTGTGAGGTTCGCATCCGAAGCGGTCAAACGGAGGTTGCTTACGAACCCAAGTAAGAGCAACGGCGGGGAGCAATCTCCGCCATCTCTTGTTGTTGAACATGGCTCTCAAGCGCCCGATTACCCACTCTTAATTGCTATCCTGTCATTTTATTTATATTTTTATAATATCATTGCTTATTTTATCTGCTTATATATTTGATGAATTTAAATGTCGAGTGGAATGGATATGGTGAATTGTATTAAAAAGATTAATATCGAAATAGATAAAAATTTACTTTTATTCAAATCTATAAACGTCGGGATATATTAATGAGTACTAAAATTTCAGCGGTTTTAATTTGTGTTATTTCCTATAGATATAGGTATTTTGCTTTGTTATATTCTGGGCGGGCGCTTGAGACTATCTGTCTCTGGCGTGCTGGAGCGGATAGAAGAAAGCCCCGAGTGATTTTTCAATCAACCCGAGGCCTATCCTTATGCTAGACAACATAA
>NZ_JAJAFX010000059.1:0-31044 GCF_025384845.1 Photorhabdus temperata
TTGAATCCGGCCGTGACGGGGGAAGTTTGGAAACCGGCGGGTTTGGACAGCGGAACACCGACAAACAAGTCGTAGCTCACGCCTTTCAGGCTGCCTCGCCAACCCAGGGCACTGCCCGCCAGGTGTTTTCCCAACAGAGCGTCACTGCCCCGTCCGCCCACTTCGCCATAATCCATTGCCAGATACAGCGATTGCCCTTTCAGCGGGGTTTGCCAGTCCAGTTCGTTACGGCTGTACCAACCCCGATCAGCGGATAAGGTCAACTCGCCATCAAAGCCGCGTACCGTCCAGCGGCCGCCGATTGAAAATCGATCCTGGGGCGTCAATGGGCTGGCGCTTATCTGGCGCAGATACTGGGTCTGATAAGAAAAGGGCTGGGAAAACAGCGTTAACGGCCCGGAAAGCGTCGCCGAGAATTGGGTGATTTTGGGTAAGGCGGTCCCTTCATTGCGATACTCTTCCGGCGCAGGTTGCGCGCCAAACCAGCGCATGCCTTGTTGGTAAGTGACCCTGGCATCCAGCGTCGCACTGCCAATAACGTGATGATGGGATAGCCCGAGCTTCCAGCCCGCAGTTTCCCGGCGCTGAACGTCGATTTCCGTGTTATCAATAAAATTGCGAGACGCCCGACGATAAATTTCACCGTTAAGCCCAGTTTTCTGGTCCGCGTTACGGTGCAGAACCCGGCTGAGCTGGACAGACAAGTTTTTGCTTTTGCCCCGGTATTGAATCGCCTGATTCAGCCCGGCTATCGTCTGGGTATAATCGTAATGACTGGCCGTCACGCTCGCCATCCAGTAGCCGAATGGCAGGGAGTAATAGAGCGTGTCGTTTTGGCTGCCTTTCCCGGCAGACGCGTGAATATCGCGTCCACCAGAGAGGTAGAACAGATCGCTTAGCGCCAGGGGGTTATCCAGAAAAAAGGTGAATCCGCCTTGATAACGCCCGGTGCTTTTGGAACCGGTATCATCCAGATAAGTGGCGACTCGCCAGTGCCGTGACTGACGCCAGTCCAGCACAATATCGCTTTCCCCCGGTTGCTCTGCCGGGACAATGTTCATATCCGCCTGAACGGTGGGAAAACGTTGCAGATTTTCCAATCCCTGCTCAATATCCCGTAAATCCAGCAGCTTGCCTTCACGCGCGGGGAATGGCGTGAAGCGTTGAATGTAATGGCCGCTGTCCGGGGTATAGCGGATATGCCGGATTTTGCCCGGAATCATCACCAGTTTTAAGGTTTGGGTATGCAGATCCTGACGAGGAGCCAGAACCCGGCTGGTGACATAGCCATGATTGATGAGCTGATCTTGCAATTGGGTCATCAGCCGGCTAATGCCTTTATCACCGAGGCAATGGTTTTCGCCCTGTTGAGCGACACGCCTGAACGGTAACCAATGCGGGAAATTTTCAGTGCCTGCCAGTCTGACGTGGGAGAGAGGAAAACACGGGGTTTCCACCGGAAAGGCGGATGACACCGCTTTTTCGGGTACAGACAAGCGAACATCCGCAGGGGGTGGGGCTAATTGAGCCTCCAGCGCTTGCTGACGTGCTTGTTGATGAATGAGTTGTTGGTCTGAGATGTCTGCGGCCTGACTGCCTGGAATCATGCTATAAAAAACCGCAAACCCCCAAATACTGCTTTTCATTGTATTTTCATCCCACAATTTCGAAGCAGTATTAACCACCCATTGCACTTAGTGATCAATATTTGTGGCTAATAATCAACTGGGCAACTAAATTGGGGGTTGATTAAATAAGATAATAACAAAAACAAGGCATTATATTTTTATACAAAAAATAAACCCATGTTATTAAAATGTTACGAATCATATAAAAAATAGATTAATATTAATTATTTAATAACCAATGGTAATAATTTCAAAATAATTTTGTTTTTTGTTTATTTTTGTGATTTATGTCACATAAATTAATTTGACTGCGGAAAAAACCATCTGGAAAACTATGACTTTTTTATCCCTGTAACTCGTTGGATAGATAAACTGGTTTACCAACATTCGCTACAACAATTTGGCTACCTGCGTTCTTGCTATGGCAAAAATCACGGAAGCCTTATCCAACGCCTCAGAGCAACATCCGGTTTTTTATCATCTGCCTGACTACCACAGTCAACAGATAGCGCCTGTCACAGCGCTGCGCGCCATGCCCGGTGCACTATAAAAAAATCCGGCATAAACAATATATACCGGATTATCATATTAATATGAAATTATTCTATATTGATTAATATATCAGTATTACGGCATCTCCCCATCACAATGCATTGTCAATGCCTTATTCAGAGCATGAGCTAAAGCGATTCTATGTTCCTTATCCTCCAACAAACTAAAATGATCACCCGAAATAGCAATCAACTGAAGTGAAGGGTCAGGCATGACCTTTTCCCAGCCTAATGATCGGTCTGCACTTAAAAGGTCCGGTTTTTCATCCGTGACAAAAGAACTAGAGGGGCAAGGCTCTATCGCATAAAACTGATGCAACGTTAACGCTAATACCTGCGGTTCATACTCTCTGACTATTTGCGCATAACGCTCTATCTGTTCCCAACGTTTGGCAATTAAATCAGGGCGCAGATTGGCAGGGTATAACGCTAATTCCTGTGCCGCTTCAATAAATTGCACCAAACTCAGCTCATCAATTCGCCGGTACAACGCGGTAACTTCTTCTGAGTGTTCCTCCCCTGACTGCCTGACTAGTTCAGTCAAGAACTGATGTTTGGGTTGCACAGGCTGCTCCCCGAAATAATGAGGAGCCGGAGTATCAATCAGCCCCAGGAAGTTCACCGTCTCACCAGCATGCAAAAGCTGCTGGGCAACAGCGTAAGCCAATATACCACCGGAAGAGTAACCACTTATCCGGTACGGGCCTGTTGGTTGAACCGCTTTCACCAAGCTGATCATTCTGGCCGCCTGCTCTTCCACTGTCGACATCGGTTCTTCACTGATGGACGGCCAAGGCAGCGCATAAATCGGATAACCTGACTGGATATGTTGAGCCAGCCCGAAGACATAGGAATAGTCACCCATCCCACTGGGAACAAAAAACAGTGGTAGATCTGTTCCGGCGGGTCGCACCGATATGGCAGCACATTGCGGCTGAGACAGCAAATCTGAGGTGATTTTTGCTGCCAATTCGGCCAGCACCGGGAATTGGAACAAGGCATTCAATGTGCAAATCAAACCCCGGCCTACGGCAAGATTGGTCATTCGCATGGCGAGCAGTGAGTGGCCCCCCAGCGCGAAGAAGTTGTCATGCCGGCTGACCTGCTCAACCCCCAGCAATTCACACCAAATCGCCGCCAATACGGTTTCTGTTTCGCCTTGTGGCGCTGCGTAAGCCTGGCGGACAAACGCCTCTTCGTCCGGTGCAGGTAATGCCTGACGGTCCAGTTTACCGTTTGGCGTCAACGGAAAGGCATCCAAACGCACAAAAGCCGACGGCACCATATAATCAGGTAAAATCGCACTCAAATGCTCACGCAAACGGGCTGCCAATCCATCACTCTTCTCCGCTTTTTCCGCCACCACATAAGCGACCAGATGCTTGTCCTGCCCATCTTCCCGCACCAGCACCGCCGCCTCTTGTACCGCCGGGTGTTCCACCAGCCGGGTTTCAATCTCTCCCAGTTCAATACGGAAGCCGCGGATTTTCACCTGATGGTCATTACGGCCAAGGAATTCCAGGTTACCGTCCGGCAGATAGCGGGCCAAATCCCCTGTGCGATACATCCGCGCACCAGATACCAAACTAAAGGGATCAGGTATAAAACGTTCTGCGCTCAATTCCGGCTGGTTAAGATAACCGCGCGCTACACCGACGCCACCAATATACATTTCGCCAATGCAGCCTAATGGCACCGGTTGACCGTCTCTGTCCAACAAGTAGACGCAGGTATTTTTGACCGGCCGGCCAATAGAACTATCATCCACAGGGGATAACACCGCCTTACAGGTCGCCGTCACGGTATTTTCCGTCGGGCCATAAGCGTTCAATAACCGGGGTCGATGGGTTTCCCGCGTAAACCAGTCCTGAATGGCGCTCTTTTTGACCTCCTCACCACCAATGATGATGAGCCGGAGGCAATCCGGCAGCGGTGATGGATTGTCTCTGGCAATCAGTTCGGACCAGAATAACGCAGGCAGAGATATCACCGTAATACGGTTTTGCCAGGCTAAAGCAATAAACTCCTGTGCAGAGGCCAGCCAGCTATCATCCCGCATCACCAGCGTGGCGCCATTACATAATGACGAGAACAGTTCTTCCACTGAAACATCAAAAGCAAAAGAGGCGAATTGCAGCACCCGGTCTTGCGCCGTGACAGCATAGAGATCATTAAAACCCAGATGACGTTGATACACCGACTGATGTTCCACCATCACCCCTTTCGGCTGCCCGGTTGAGCCAGAGGTATAGATGACATAAATCAGATGCTGTGGCGTCAACGCAGGAACCGGTGGGTTGCTGTCCGGCTGGTCAGGCAAGGTATTTGGATCAAGTACCGTCAGCCCGGCCAGCGCTTCTTCGCCCAAAGCTACCCGTCCGGTTTCATCAGCCAAGACCACTGCCGGGGCCGTATCATTCAGGATATACGCCAGACGCTCTTCCGGATAGGTTGGATCCAGCGGCACATAGGCCCCACCGGCTTTCAGCACCGCCAGCAGCGCCACCACTATCGCCGGGGAACGAGCCACGCAAATCGCCACCCGTTGGTCGGGTACGACGCCCTGCGCAATCAGTTGATGAGCCAGACGGTTGGCGCGGGCATTTAATTCAGCATAACTGAGGATCTGCTCCTGATACACCAGTGCCGTCGCCTGCGGGGTTTGCTCTACCTGTTGTTCAAACAACTGATGAATACATAACGCGTCAGGATACGGGGTTTCCGTGGCGTTCCAGGTTTCCAGCAACAATGTGCGTTCTGTTTCCGGCAGGATGTTCAGTGACCGTACCGGCGTTTCCGGAGCTTGTTCAAGCGCCTCGATCAAACTTTCCAGCGCTTGCTGCATATAACCGCATATCCGGTCCGGATCAAACGGTTGCACCACCAGAGCAGTTAGCCCCAAAGTAGAGCCATCATCCTCCACCGACAGTCCTAATGGGTAGTTAGTCCGCTCCTGTGTGTCCAGGAACTCAATTCCGTCCATCGTTTCATCTGGAGTCACCGGCTGAGAATTATGTCGATAGTTGAACAAAGTACTAAAGAGCGACGTACCACTGGCAACCCCACTGCACTGCTGGGCCAGCGCCAGTGAAGCATGCTCATGCCCCAATAATCCGGCCAGCCGGCTATGAGCTGCCTGTACACTGTCCCGTACCGGGGTATCATCGATATCCAAGCGTAACGGCAGGGTATTGATAAACAACCCCATACCGTTGTCGGCACCTTCACCTGCCTGCATCCGCCCAAACAGGACGGTACCGAACACCACTTTCTCCTGCCCGCTGGTGTGCGACAACACCTGCGCCCAAGCCAGATGACACAACGCCGCCAAACTGATGCCCAAACGCCGAGCCTGATTACGCAGACGGTCATTTAACCCGGAAGTCAACATCTGTTGAGCTTCCGTCATCTGAGATCCATCACGATATACCTCTGTCAGCCCGAGCGGCAACGTTGGCTCATCCACCTCCGCCAACATGTCGGTAAAGAAGCGGGTATGCTCTGCCTGACTCACTCCCAGCCGAGCCTCTGCCACCAGATTGCGGAACGGGACCGGGTCAGGCAGATGCTCCGCCTGCCCGGAAAAACAGGCCTGAACCTCACGGTTCATTACTTCCATCGTTTCATGATCGCCAATCAAGTGATGCTGCAATTCCAGTAAAAACCAACGACCATCAGTTTCCTGGGCGATAACAAAACGCAGGAGCGGAGCCTGACTCAGGTCGAGACGATAGTGACCCGGATCAAAACGCCGGGTTAGCTGATCAATGACCGGGCCATCAGCCGAGTCTAGTGTCAGTTCAGTTACCGGCAAGGTCGCCTGACGCCAAACCACCTGAGCCGGCGTTGATAATCCTTCCCAGATGAAAGCCGTGCGCAGGATATCATGGCGATCAATCGCCTGTTGCACCGCCGCCAGATAACGGTCCAGCAGAGCGCGGTTAGCAAAGACCACCGGATAGAGCAGCAGGTACGGATCGCCTTCCTTTTCCAACAGATGGTGGAACAGAATACCGTCCTGTAACGGCGACAGCGCATAGATATCCTGAATATTCGCCATCCCGCCCGGCACCAGCCCAACAATGCGATCAATCTCAGGCTGAGTCAGATCAATCAACGGCAACATCACCGGCGTAAGTTTCGTCGTCGCTGGCGTAATGATATTGGGCGGTACCTTCATAGCTTGATGCCGCCCCAACGTTTGAGCCAGTTCTGACAGCACCGGCGACTGGAACAGATCACGCGCCACCAATGTCAACCCCTGGCGACGCAGGCGTTCAATCATCCGCACAGCGAGCAGTGAATGGCCGCCCAACGCAAAGAAGCTGTCATGCCGGCTTATCTGCTCAATGCCCAATAATTCACGCCAAATGGCTGCCAGAACGATCTCAGCCTCCCCTTGCGGGGCTTCATAGACCTGACGGGCAAACGCTTCCTCCCCCGGCGCCGGTAACGCCCGGCGATCCAGCTTGCCATTCGGGGTCTCAGGGAAGGACTCCAGACGCACAAAAGCCACCGGGACCATATAGTCGGGTAAAACACTCCTCAAGTGCTCGCTCAAAAGGACTGTCAACCCCTCTTGCTCTTCCGCGGCGACATAAGCGACCAACCGTTTACCCTGTCCATCATCCAACGCCAACACTGCCGCCTCATGCACCTCTGGATGTTCCACCAACCGGGTTTCAATTTCCCCCAGCTCAACCCGGAAGCCACGGATTTTGACCTGCTGATCGTTGCGGCCTAGGAATTCCAGGTCACCGTCCGGCAGGTAACGGGCCAGATCTCCGGTCCGGTACATGCGTGCATTCGGTTTATCGTTAAACGGATCCATAAGGAAACGTTCAGCGGTCAAGTCAGGACGATTGAGATAACCCCGCGCCACACCCACGCCGCCAATATACATCTCGCCAACACAGCCTAATGGCACAGGTTGGTCATATGAGTCCAACAGGTAAATACAGGAATTTTTAGCTGGCCGGCCGATAGAACGGTCATCCTCTGGGGATAACACCTCTTTATAGGTCACCGTCACGGTATTTTCAGTCGGACCATAACCGTTCAATAGCCGGGGTCGGTGGGTTTCATGGGTAAACCAATCCTGAATAGCGTTCTTTTTGACCGCCTCACCGCCAATAATGATCAACCTGAGGCAATCCGGTAACGGTAATCCACTATCTCTGGCCGCCAGCTCAGACCAGAATAAGGTCGGCAGAGAAATAATCGTAATACGATGTTGCCGGCTTAAGGCAATAAACTCCGGCACCGAAGCCAGCCAGCTATCATCCCGAAGAACCAGCGTGGCCCCGTTGCATAATGACGAGAATAATTCTTCGACGGAAACATCAAAGGCAAAAGCAGCAAATTGCAATACCCGGTCTTGCGCGGTGACGGCATAAGTCTCATTAAAGCCCAGATATCGTTGATATATTGCCTGATGCTCTATCATCACCCCTTTCGGCTGCCCGGTTGAGCCGGAGGTGTAAATCACATACGCCAGATGCTGAGGCGTCAACGCCGGGACCAGTGGATTGCTGTCCGGCTGGTCCGGCAGCGTATTCGGGTCAAGTACCGTCAACCCCGCCAGCGCCTCCGCGCCCAGCGCCGCCCAGCCGGTCGCATCAGCCAACACCACTGACGGCGCCGTATCATTCAGGATATACACCAGACGTTCACTTGGGTAAGTTGAATCCAGCGGCACATAAGCGCCGCCGGCTTTCAGCACGGCTAATAATGCTACCACCATCGCCGGAGAGCGGGCCACGCAAATTGCCACCGGCTGGTCGGGTGTGACACCCAGCGCAATCAGTTGATGAGCCAAACGGTTGGCGCAAACATTTAATTCGGCATAACTGAGAGTCTGTTCTTGATACACCAGCGCCGTCGCCTGCGGGGTTTGCTCTACCTGTTGTTCAAACAACTGATGAATGCATAACGCCTCAGGATAGGAAGTTTCCATGGTATTCCAGGTTTCCAACAACAACGTGCGTTCTGTTTCAGGCAAGATGTTCAACGCCCGTACTGGGGTTTCGGGAGCCCGCTCGAGTGTCTCAACCAAACTCTCCAACGCCTGCTGCATATAACCGCATATCCTGTCCGGATCAAACGGTTGTACCACATTAGCCGTCAGCCCTAGCGTGGTGCCCCCATCCTCCACCGACAGCTCAAATGGGTAGTTGGTCTGCTCTTGTTCACCCAAGAATTCAATACCGTGCATCGTTTCATCCAAAGGATCCGGCTGGTAATTATGCCGGTAGTTCAATAGGGCGCTAAAGAGGGGCGCACCGCTGGCAACCCCACTGCACCGCTGGACCAGCGCCAGTGACGCATGTTCATGTTCCAGCAGCCCGGCCAACCTCAGATGCACCGCCCGCACGCTGTCCCGTACCGGGGTTTCATCGATATCCAACCGTAACGGCAAGGTATTAATAAACAGCCCCATACCACTGTCAGCCCCTTCCCCCACCGCCATACGCCCAAACAGCACGGTACCGAACACCACTTTCTCCTGTCCGCTGGTACGTGACAATACCTGCGCCCAGGCCAGATGACACAACGCGGCCAGACTGACGCCCAAGCGCCGAGCCAAACTGCGCAGACTGTCATTCAACTCAGCCGTCAGCAGCCGATAGGAACCTGCCTCCTGAGATCCATCAAGATGCACATCCGCCAATCCGAACGGCAGCGTCGGCTCATCCACCTCCGCCAACATATCGGTAAAGAAACGGGTATGCGCTTCCTGACTCACTCCCAGCCGGGCCTCCGCCACCAGATTGCGGAACGGCACCGGATCAGGCAGGCGATCCCCCTGTCCGGAAAAATGCGCCTGTACTTCGCGGTTCATCACTTCCATTGTTTCGTGGTCGCCGATCAAGTGATGCAGCAACTCCAATAAAAACCAGCGGCCATCGGTTTCCTGGGCAATAACAAAACGCAATAGCGGAGCCTGACTCAGGTCAAGACGATGCTGACTTGGGTCAAAACGCCGGGTTAATTGATCAATGACCGGGCCGTTCGCCGGGTCCAGCGTCAGCTCAGTCACTGACAACTGCGCCCGGTGCCAGACCACCTGCGCCGGCACGGATAATCCTTCCCAGAGAAAAGAGGTGCGCAGGATGTCATGGCGATCAACCGCCTGTTGCACCGCGTCCAGATAGCGGTCCAGCAAAGCGCGGTTAGCAAAGGCCACCGGATAGAGCAACAGGTATGGATCGCCTTCCTTTGTCAACAAATGATGGAACAGGATACCGTCCTGCAATGGCGATAACCCATAGATATCCTGAATATTTTCCATCCCACCCGGCACCTGCCCGACGATATGGTCAATATCAGCCTGAGTCAGATCAATCAGCGGCAACATCTCCGGAGTGAGTGTCGTCGTCGCCGGCGTAATGACATTAGCGGGTATCATTATGGCCTGATGCTGTCCCAACTTTTGCGCCAGTTCTGCCAGTACCGGCGATTGGAACAGATCACGCGCTGCCAGTGTCAACCCCTGGTGACGCAGACGTTCAATCATCTGCACACCAAGCAGTGAATGGCCGCCCAACGCAAAGAAGCTATCATGCCGGCTTATCTGCTCAATGCCCAATAACTCACGCCAAAGAGCGGCAAGGGTGATCTCTGCCTCCCCTTGCGGCGCTTCGTAAATCTGCCGGGCAAAATCATCCTCCCCCGGTGCCGGTAATGCCCGGCGATCCAACTTACCACTAGGAGTCTGCGGGAAGGTATCCAGACGCACAAAAGCTACCGGGACCATATAGTCAGGTAAAACCGCACTCAGGTGTTCACGCAAACTGACAGCCAACCCCTCATGTGCTTGCGCTGCCACATAGGCGACCAGACGTTTGTCCTGCTCACTATCCAGCGCCAGCACCACCGCCTCTTGCACTGCCGAGTGTTCCATCAAGCGGGTTTCAATCTCCCCCGGCTCAATCCGGAAGCCGCGGATTTTAACCTGCTCGTCGTTACGGCCCAGGAATTCCAGATCACCGTTCGGTAGGTAACGGGCCAAATCCCCAGAGCGATACATCCGCGCACCCGCTACCGGGCTAAAGGGATCCGTTATAAAACGTTCCGCGCTCAATTCAGGCCGGTTCAGATAACCCCGTGCTACCCCAACGCCGCCAATATACATTTCACCCATGCAGCCTAATGGGACCGGTTGACCATATCTGTCCAGCAGGTAGACGCAGGTATTCTTAACCGGCCGGCCGATAGAATTATCATCTGCCTGGGATAATATTTCCTTACAAGTCGCCGTCACGGTATTTTCCGTCGGACCATAAGCGTTCAATAGTTGGGGTCGATGGATTTCCCGTGTAAACCAATCCTGAATGGCGCTCTTTTTGACCGCTTCCCCCCCAATGATGACGAGCCTGAGGCAATCCGGCAGCGATAATTCATGGCCTCCGGCAATCAGTTCTGACCAGAATAATGCAGGCAGGGACATCACCGTGATACGGCTTTGCCGGGTTAAGGCAATAAATTCCGGCACCGAAGCCAGCCAGCTATCATCCCGCATCACCAGCGTGGCGCCGTTGCATAATGACGAAAATAATTCTTCTATTGAAACATCAAAAGCGAAAGAGGCAAATTGCAATACCCGGTCTTGCGCCGTGACGGCAAAGAGATCATTAAAACCCCGATGACGCTGATACATTGCCTGATGCTCTACCATCACGCCTTTCGGCTGCCCGGTTGAGCCGGAGGTGTAGATGACGTAAGCCAGATGTTGAGGCGTCAACGCCGGGACCAGTGGATTACTGTCCGGCTGGTCCGGCAGAGTATTTGGGTCAAGTATCGTCAATCCCGCCAGCGCCTCTGCACCCAGCGCCGCCCGACCAGTCACATCGGCCAATACCACTGCCGGGGCGGTATCATTCAGGATATACGCCAGACGTTCCCCCGGGTAGGTTGGGTCCAGCGGCACATAAGCGCCGCCGGCTTTCAGCACTGCCAATAATCCCACCACCATCGCCGGGGAGCGTGCCACGCAAATCGCCACCCGTTGGTCTGGTGTGACACCTAACATAATCAGTTGATGAGCTAACCGGTTGGCATGAGTATTCAGCTCCGCATAACTGAGGGGGTGTTCCTGATACACCAGCGCCGTCGCCTGCGGAGTTTGTTCTGCCTGTTGTTCAAACAACTGATGAATACATAACGGGTCAGGATACGGGTTTTCCGTGGCGTTCCAGGTTTCCAGCAACAATGTACGTTCAGCTTCGGGTAGTAAATTCAGTTGCCAAACAGGGATTTCATCATCCCCCCTTTTCGATGATACCAACATCTGTAAGTGCTCACCCATTCGCTGAACCACTTCCCCGCTCAGACGGTTTGCATCGTATATCCAGCGAAAACCGCCCTGCGCATTCACCTGGAGGGTCAGCAATTCGCCGGGCGCCTCCTGATCGCCCTCTCTATCATCCTGTATCACCGAGACAGCTATCTGCCACGGCCGGCGGGTTGCCAACGCCGGAATAGCCTGCAATGAAGGAGCACGGGCGAGCAGATCACGACTAAATGTCCGGTGCCGCGCCAACAGGGTAAGCTCGTTATCAACCCAGTCAGCTATCGCCCCCCACGGCTTATCAAACGCCACCTCAATGATCATAGGCACCACCGGCGCCAAATTTGCTGATTTACCTTTTACCTCCTCCACGCACCAACCGATTTGGAATTCAGTCTGCTGAGTCAAGCGCGCAAGATAGATCACAAATGCCTGCAACAGTGTCCGCAATGAGTCCTCTTCCCCATTTTTTGGTAACGGGGACTGCCAAAGACTCATTGCCCATCTGGGTTCCGCTTGTTCTCCTGCGGTTTCGAAGGGTAACTGGAATGGTTGCAAAACAGTAAGACGCTCATACCAGAATAATTCACTGGGTGTGAGGGTCTGGAGGATATTCTTTGTATTTTGAGTCTGTGGTGACGCATAATTTGAGTCGATTATGTTTTCTGACGTCTGAGAAAGGAATTCAGATTTAAGAACATTTCCCACTTTAGCAATGTTATCTTTCATCTATCATATACCTCAACGAATCTGTTAGATTTTTGAAAACTGTCATTTCTGACAGTCATCACCAATATTTTGCCCCCAAGAAATAGCAACCGATACGTCTGACATTAATTCAAAACACTCAGATGCGGTATGCCATAGCCCGGCTAATAACTCGATAATCAGCAATTCTTCGGCGCTAATTTCCCCGATAAAGGAATAAATAATTCATCTTATGAGTCGGAATAAAACATCCCATTTTCGTCCCTGTTTTTAGATAAATTCGATTAATTTTATACAATTTTTATTGTCTGACGCTGAACTCCATAATTTAAAATGGAACCATCAACTACATCAATTATGCATAAATGCCCAATCAATGTTATACTTTATCCCTTTCCCATTAATACCAAATTAAAATAATTTCAAAAAATCAAGTATTCACAAAAACAAATCGTAAAGTTATATTAATATAATCAACAAGTTAAATAAATAATCACCTAAAAATAGCTCCTTCAATCTAATAATGAACGTATATTTCAATACCAAATTAGACTTATTCAATATCTACAAAAATATTATTCATATTAAATTATACAAAAATATAACATCAGATTAAAATAATTTATAACACATTATTTTTCAATAGTAAAAAATGCCGGCAACGTAAATACCAAAAAATAGGGAATAAAAAATTAAAAATAACTTGATTACATATTGCCTTGTAATAATCAGATCATGATAAAATATAAATCCCATGATATCACATACCGCAGCAAAACAATTTTAAATTTAAATAACTTCATTGTTGACTATTTTATAACAATAAGAAATGTGATTTATCTGATACTCATGGATATTTAATTTCGCGTAGTATAAGTAAACGATTCATTTAACATTTATTAATTCAAAAATACCTAAAAATAAATAAAATATTATATTAACCTGTTTTTTAATACTTATTTACACTCATTATTCCAATGAAAATAAGATATTATTGAATCAAGGTAAGTTAAATACATTACCATTATAACACCTAGTAAATTTATTGTTTTGTAAACATCCATTAATTAATTATCGACAATATAATGCAGACAATTAAACGTAAAAATATCAAACAATTATAATGAAAATCACTTAATGAGAAAATAAAAATATAATGATGGTTATTTTACCCATTAGGATTTTATGATTTTTTAAGTTCATGTGATTTTCAGTTTTTATTTTATCTGATTTTATATACCCAATAGATTTCAAGTTGCAGCGCAGCGGCAAGTGAACGTATCCCCAGGAGCATAGATAACTATGTAACTGGGGTAAGTGAACGCAGCCAACAAAGCAGCAACTTGAAAGTTAAATCCTCCTTAAATAAAAGCTTTAATATTTCCATATTTTTGCTTTTAAATAGTCATAGCAGGATTAAGCAAAGACAAAATAACTTTAACGATAGAATCACTGAAAAAAATCAGCTTGCGATTGTTAAAAAACTCATCTC
This sequence comes from Photorhabdus temperata, assembly GCF_025384845.1. Lineage (NCBI taxonomy): Bacteria > Pseudomonadati > Pseudomonadota > Gammaproteobacteria > Enterobacterales > Morganellaceae > Photorhabdus > Photorhabdus temperata. The sequence goes on from NZ_JAJAFX010000059.1 coordinate 13,669, forward strand.
ATAAATGGTTTTCATTGAGCAATTTTTATAAAGCTAATGGTTTTATATTTTCTGCTCCGTATTTAAATTTTCCCATCATCATTATTATCCCCGAATAGATTACTTGTATTATATTTTAGGCTTTTATTGAGTACGCAGTAAAAAAAGACAACAATAACCGGCCAAATAAATACAAGAATCGAAACCCATAATGACCAATTCCATACATCTACAGCCAGAATCAGGCTGAATGTAAAAATAACAATAATAAACGGTAAAAACCTAGAAATTATAGCAAAAATGTAAATAGATACAATAACAGTAGACACTTTGGCTGGAATAGTCCACCACTCTAAATAAACACTAAAAATATAATCATTAAGCGTCAACACTTGCATCATGACAGTAAAAAAAGAAGAAAGTACAATAATCGCTATAATAATATTGCAAAACTTTATCATCTCAAACCAACCCTATAATCATTAGCTTAAATCTAAATCACGTTAATCTTGTGGAGGAGGTTTATTGTCTCTAACCACCGGGTGCTCATTATTTCCAATCAGGGGAATGTAACTTAATAGGTAACATTACTTTATTTTCCAGTAATCAATGGAATCTCTGTTTAAATCAACTCTGCCATCAGGATATTCAACTCTTGAAGGTTCTTTACCCGGTGGGATAATAATTTTCGGCATCTTGGTTTCATCCAACTTAGGTTTATAGATGATTTTCCATTCTGATCCCGGAGTTAACTTTAATCTAAAGGGACGCATTCCTCCTTCTCCTCGTAGGAATATTCTGTTTGGGCGCCCATAAACTATTTTCAGAATAGGGTAAATAACCGGTCTGTAATCTATAGTATTTATTGCTTTAGTTTCACTAAGATATGTCTGGGCCGCATCATTGATGAATACGGTTAAACCTGTTCCTTCAGAACCTTCCTCCTGAACAGCATCTTTCACCAGATGGAGAATATCGGTATAACCCACCGTCACAAAAGCCCGGTTGATTTTCCATTTGCACCGACCACCACCATTAAAAGGTAATTTCGCCTGAAAGTAACCCGTTTGTGGATCGGCCTTTACTTTCAAACGAAGCCCATTATAGGTCGGCACTTTAAAAGGCGACATGTTGGAATCCAGACGATATTCAAGGCAATCTTTTGAAATATATTCTGCGGATACATACGGCTCCGTGTATTTCGGAGCAATCCCTTCTACAGTGATCCACTGATTCTCTTTGGGAGGGGAAAGAGGGGCATCTGGGTCTGCACAACCTGATATTAATGTAACTAACAAAACCAATAAGCATTGTTTGATATTTGTCATGGTCAGCTTTCCTCAATTTCCAATCCCTAAAGAGGTGACATTACTTTATTTTCCAGTAGTCTATCGTTTGTCTATTGATATCAACTCGCCCATCAGGATATTCAACCCACTCCTTACCCTTAGTAATAGTAATCTTCGGCATCTTGGTTTCATCCAACTTAGGCTTATAAGTAATTTTCCACTCAGCGCCCGACGTTAACCTCAATCGAAAGGGATACATATCGACCTTACCCTGTAAAAATATACTCTTCGGGAATTTTTCAGATATTTCCAAAACAGGGTAAATAACTGGGCTGAAATCAATGGTATTCAATGCCGCAATTTCACTAATGTTCGTCTGTGCTGCATCATTGATAAATGCGATTAAACCCGTTCCCGAATACGGCATTGCATCTTTTACTAGATGTTTAACATCAGTATAACTAACCATAATAAAGGCTCGGTTAATTTTCCATTTGCACCTACCCCCACCATTGAAAGGTAATTTCGCTTGAAAGTAACCCGTTTGTGGATCAGCTTTCACCTTCAAACGAAGCCCGTTATGGGTTGGTACTTTAAAAGGCGACATATTGGAATCCAGACGATATTCAAGGCAATCTTTTGAAATATATTCTGCTGATACATATGGTTCTGTGTATTTTGGTGCTATTCCTTCCACCGTGATCCACTGATTATCCTTGGGGGGAGAAAGTGGTGCATCTGAGTCTGCACAACCTGATACTAAGATGACTGACAATATAAACAAAAATTTCTTTATATTTATCATGGTAAATCTTCCTCAATCCCTACAGCGTTATCCGCATAGCGTATTAAGGCCAACGGACCCTGTTTATCTTGTTGAGTGCAAATCAGTGCTTGTTTCAACTGATGATCCATCTGTAAAAATAATATATCGCGTTGCCGAATATCTAAAACAATATCAGTCCGTTCATTCAATGTTTTTTCAAATAATTGTTCCTGATCTCGGAAAAAATGGTATTTATCCGGTGCAATCAATTCTGCAAGTCGTGCACCAATGTAGAGAGCATAGTTCCTTGAACGGTGATCAGGAAAGCCTAGCGAATCCTTTACAGTTGGATTTTCATGTGGCGGAAACCATTTGGCCTTATCCTCATCGTTTACCTGCTTAAAAAATCCCTTCTGAATCTCCCCTGCATCCTTCAGATTATTTTCCGTTTCACGGTTTAATGACGGAATTAAATACAGTTTTGTTTTGGTGGGTAAGGTAGTTCTGAGACGAATATGGTTGCTTGGATTGCGTTCTTCCAACCATTCAATGACCAGATTGATTTTACAAAAGTGCACTATCTTCCCGTGATGCAGGAAAATCTCACCGCTGTTGGTAAAATCTAACAATTCAACTGGGCTGAACAAATAGCCTAGCGGCCCCCAGCAATCATACAGCCAATTATCCAGATTTTTTTCTGGTGGTAAGGAGGGGATGGGGTCATCTTCATTGACATGGCGGTAATGAGTGATATCAGCCAGCTCTCTTACAGCACTCAAGGTTAATACTCTGGGCATTCCGTAGCTATAGAGGCAGGGATTATGGTCTTTCAATTGTGCACTATGCAGTAATGCTAACGCTCCCCCTAGACTGTGGCCACAAACAAATAGTTTTCTTTTTTTAGCCAAATCTAGCACATCACTAAATACTGCTATACTCTTATCACTGGGAACTCTTAACTTGCCAACCAGACTAAATGCCTCCCAGAACCCTGCATGTACTTTGCCATGGTGAATAAACTCACTGCACAATGTCTTCTCATCACAACCTAACCCCAAAGGCTGGTACGTAGCATCGGTCAGGATATCCGTTTTACTGGCCGTACCTCGCCAACTGACAATCACATCGTTTGGGCTGGCAGCATAAAACAACTGAGTATCGCCCTGTTTATTATTTCCAGCTTTTGAATCAATAAACTCTACCCGAGTATAACGTTCACTAAATGGCACACTGTAAACAATAGGAGGGACCGATAATGTCTCTACTTTATAAGGCAACTTCGAGACATCCACCATTTGCCGGTTAAAAAAGTGAGTCACAGATCCTTCAACGTTAACATCACCATCGGCATAAGCCAGCACACTCATCAAACATTGGTTATACGCATTAACCAAGGAATACTCTTTTTGATGATGCAACAACAAAACCCAAGCCCGGAACGGACAGACTTCCAATACATACCGGCAGTTTAGTGGGTGGGAATAAAACCCTTTTGGTTCTGGATTTGGGAAATGATAAGGTGGTGGAATATCTTCAGGATCCCATCCCCCAATCACCGGCAATCCATCACTAATTTGCCCGATAGTCACATAATGATATTGATGGCCTTCCGCTTCTGCTTTTGGCTTCACCACCGACGCCGCTTCACCGCGTATTTCCCGCAACGGACGCTGTTCCATTTCATCCGCCAATGATTGGGCGTGGATATACAAGGTCACCGGATAAGCTGTCAGGTCTTCTTCCCTGAGTACCCCGAAACCATCAGTTACCCCCTGACGCACATAACCTGGAGTTCCGTGACTGATCAGACTATAAGGCAGGTTGACCAGCGGCTTCCCCTGTTCATCCACAAACTGAAATTCTACCCAGTGTCTCAAATACTTCTTACAATCTAAACCTAAACGCGGATCTGATATACCCATTGGTTTGGCTTCCTTCTTTTAACCTTACATATAGGCACGCAGCCCAAACATCCTGTGCTGAAAATCTCACAAGGTTTGTTCCGTCCGGTGATAAATAACCTTCATCACCAGAAAAGCGCCCATGCTTAGGAATTAAAATAATTTATTTCTTTACCCAAGAAATAAACCCGTAAAAATCCCACTATCACAGATAAACATCACAGCTTATGCAGTGAGTAATAGTGAGTTGAACGACAGGAATACAAAAATGAATCCCAATCAATTAATCCCCGTGAATAAGGGGAACAGGATATGAACTTTCTTTCATACAGGTCATATGATGCAACCTGTTTAATAATCATTAAACAATCACAAAATGGCAAGAAAAATTTTCATTTTTTTAAAATTTACAAAAATATAAATTTGTAACAAAGTGTTACAAATTGTAATAAAGTATTACAAACTCAATACGAATTCATTTACATTCCCCACAACCACCACTAAAATAATATAACATGTTGATTTTTAATTAAAAAATATGGTTATCACAACCTATCATGATAACTAATAACGCCATCTATTTAGTCGTTTCATTAATAACTCATCCTTCATTAAATATCGGGAATAATGATATTACTATTTTGCCCAATCGATTATACTCTGCTGTTTACGGGTTTCCCGTTAGGAATAAAAATGTCTTTTTGATTCAATTAAGCCTGCTTATATTGTAAAAACAATGCCAACTTTCAAGAATTCGCCAATTATTTACTTATGTTTCTGGTAGGAATTGAGATGTCCAATCACGATAGTTGAAGTTACTCTAATGACATTATTTTAATACCGGAAATCAACTATCCCGATACTAGAAACATTGGTGACTATCATCGACAGCATAGATTTGTGGTTAAAAATACGACTAAGATTTTGCAGACTCCAAGAGCTTTGAGTGTATAAAAAAAGAGAGTAATATAGCACCAAGTGCTATATTAAAAGGTAACAGGACATCAGCCACGATGCGCATATTCAAAACCAAGTGGTTTACCAAGGCTGCAAAATCCCATGCTATCAAAGATAGTGAGTTATGCCGAGCTATTGAAACTGTCATGCAAGGGAAAGCGGACGATCTTGGCGGCGGTGTTTATAAGAAGCGCCTCAACCAGAATCGTGATCGGGCCATCATATTAGCTAAAGGTGGAAAGAGCTGGTTCTATACCTTCCTCTATGCTAAACAGAATATGACGAACATTGATGATCGCGAACTGGCTGGATTCAGGGAGCTGGCGAAACATTACGCTGGCCTTTCAGATGAAAAGATTACAGCTATGATTAAGAACAAAGAACTGGTGGAGATTTGTCATGACCGCAAAAAGTAAATTTAAAAGTCCTGCGTTTGAAGCTATCCATAGCGCTGCTTCTGGATTATTTAGCGTTGGTGCAATTCCACAAGAAACTATGCGTAGCTTTGATAAAGCTTGTATCGATAGTGTTAATGATCTTAAACCTCTTGAGATCAAAGAATTACGCGAGAAACTGAATGTAAGCCAGCCAGTTTTCGCTCGTTATCTCAATACCAGTGTTTCAACGGTTCAGAAATGGGAGACCGGGGTAAAGCGTCCTAGTGGGTTGTCGCTGAAATTATTATCTGTGGTTCAGAAGCATGGGTTGAAAGTGTTGATGTGATATAAAAAATGGCCCGCTATTCTGTGGGCCATTTTTACTTTTATTACTGAGAGTTAATTAGCTTATAAAGAATTAATCAGGCAAATCTCTTCCTGCCAATCATGGTATCTGCCCACGCTGTCGTAATAGCCGCTTTCGCCTTACTATCCAGATTCGCAATAAAACCATTATCCCCCGCTGCCGGGGAAAAACCGCTCATGGCCTGGATCAAGGAATCAACCGCATTGTTTGCAAGTGTGATAAATTCACGCTCTTCTGACGGATCCTTATTACCCATCTTCGTCACCAGTTTGGCACGGTTACCATTAAAGTAATCATTAAAGGTCACTGAACCTATTGATTCAAATATGCCCTGAGCAGTGTTGTCCTGAATATGACGGTTCACTGATAACACCAGATCATATCCGCTGCGCTGGAACCACAGGTTTTGCCAGTTAATACCCTCCAAGACAATCATATCTTCGGCGTTGATATCGCTAACGTAATTATCAATCACCTCTGTGCTAACCACAAAGCTGTCTACACCCGCCCCACCCTGGAAGCTATTCTGATAGCCTCCCAGCACCAGCAGATCCTGTCCCTCACCACCGTCAAACTGACTGAACTTCGACATCGCCGCCGCTATCAGGTGATCATCACCTTCTCCTCCATCGATCACCGCATGGTAGCCCATCTGCTTAATCACATCGTTACCGGTACTGCCATCAATTCGGTTGTCATTACCAAATACTCTGGCAAAATCATCACCTTCATTCAGGTCAACTTGATTGTTATTACCGATGGTCACCGCATAGTCCTGGCCTTCCCCGGTATCCACCCGATTGTCGTTACCAGAGGTGATGACGTAATCCTGCCCGCTACCGGCATCAATAAAACCCTCTTCACCAAAGATAAATGCCTGATCATTACCTTCCCCCATGAACACACGGTTAATACGTCCGGCCATCACCGCAATATCATCACCCGCACCGCCAAACATCATGTTTTCACGTCCCATCAGGATACCCAGATCGTTACCTTCTCCCCCGGTATAAATGTTGGATATACCCATAGAATAGAACACGTCATCACCGCGGCCACCCCAGAAGTTGTTGTTATCGCCCAGATAAGCACCCAGATCTTTACCGTCACCCCCCCAGTTAAAGTTGCTGTTGCCCATCGACATATGAATATCGCCGTCTCCTTGCAAATGGCCGCTGTTATGCAGAAAATCGAACGTTTTCTCGCCCATATTAAGCAAATCCGCCGTCAGGTTTTCTTTCAGATTGGTGACTAACGATTTCATTTCTGTTTGCTTATCTTGTTTAAATATCGTCGCAAACAGGTTAGGCAGGTTCAACGCATTAAAACCCAATGTCCGCTCCGGGTTGCTATTGTCAGTCGTTGGCCGGTTGATTTGCACTTTTTCAGTATTACCCGGCAGCCCCTGACTTTCTTCCTCAATTTCTTTCTCTTTTAAGCCATGACTTTCCGCAAATGATTTCACTCCATCCACACCCATATTGATGCCAGATCGCAAACCATCAAGCCATTTCTCCGGATCAGCAAAGGCTTTCAGCTGTTCACCACTGAATTCTCCAATGATTTCAATCATCTCTTGCAGAATAGCGACACCATCAACCGGTTCGCCTGTGCGGGAGACAATACGCCCCTCCGCGGTGTAATCTACGCCAAAGATATCGGCAAAGGTGGTGTCTGCCCCAACACCAGACAATCGGCCAAGCACTCTGTTCTTAAGCTGACGCGGCAGGTCATGCGGATTATAGGTGAAAGTCGTTTTTACCAGACCAGTTGCCGTAAATTGCTGGGTCATCAGACCAAACAGCGATCCCAAGTTGGTATCCAAAATCGACTGGATGTTGTCGCCAAACATCACGTTCCAGTTACCCATTGTCACCTGAATATCCGCGCCCTGACCACCAACCGCAAAGTTGAATGCCAGCGTTTCATTAGCCTGACGGAATTGGTCCGCACGACTCATGTTGCCGCTGTCGGCACGGCTCCCATTGCTGCTCAACCACGCGTGATATTTCTTATTCAGTGTTAATTCGATATCGTTTTTCAGCACACGGCTGCTACGTTCATTTTGAGAATCCAGCTCAATCAGGGTGTGATAATCCACGCTGCTGGTTTGATCTAAGCCGGACATATCCTGAATAAACTTTTTCGCACCAGCCAATGTCCATTGTTCATTTTGCGCGACTAACCATGTTTGTCCTTCATCGGAGCGGGTAATGCCTTGCAGTACGTCCGCAATATGCACAGCGCCATCAAACGGATTGATCAGTGGTGGTGTCGGAATGGATTTATCCATCATCACAATCAGATCGTTACTGCGCCCCATGTTGAAACTCACATTATGATTACCGATAAACATCTGTGCCCCTTCAAGCGCCTGATAGCCGCCAATATCGAAGCTGTGTTTACTCTCACCATCACCGATATGAACCATCAGGTTATTGTCGCCAAAGGCCAGTGATTTAAAGCCGCCATCACCCACTTTGATGCCAACGTTCGATGTTCCCCAATTAATCGCAGTAAATTCCCCTTTTCCCACATTGATCTGAATATTGCCGGAATAACGCCATTGATTGCGGTTCGATCTATCACCGGAATGACTATTAATCCCGGTCCTGCGCTTCTCCGGCCCGGTGAAAATATTCGAATTCTTTGCAATCGCCCCTTTAGCTGGCTCATCTGTGTTGACTATTCCCACGCGGGAGAGGTTGATGTCACTCTCAGCAATACCTCGCACGACCCGCTCTGTACTGGTCGTCAGTTCACCCTGCTCATCCCACCGGAATATGATTTTGTTATCAGGCAGGTTATTAACCCATTGGTTATTTTCGTCACGGGTAAATTTACGGCCTGTTGCATCAACCGCCACTTCACTACGGCGAGCCGAAACATCACTGCGAATCCCTTGCTTATCCAACGCTGTAATAAAGCGACGGGCAAAACCGTCCCGTTTGTCATCACTTATCAGCGAACAACCTACGATACTGATGTGGCTGGGTTTATCCGCCTGACCAAAATGCTGGTTGAACTGTTTGAGTTTTACGGCTAGCTCATCAGCACTGTAACCACTCAAACGACTGTTATTCTGTTCTGATTCACCCCGGCCATGACCGACAATCTGCCAGCGTAATTTGCCCGATAATTTAGCGGGATCACCATAGACAACCCGGTACTGGCCGTCAGAATCAAGCTGAACAACGACGCTGGAATCCGGATGTTTACCTGCCAGATTAGCTGCGGCTTTAGCAACGACCGGATCATTTTCTGTCTGAATAATAACCTGACCATTAAAACGCGTTTCACGACCATCGGTTTGAGGTGTAACAGTGATGCGTTCCCAAGACCCGACATTTTTATTTTCGACAACATCATTTGATGACAAGCTTTCCAGCGCAGGGATCGGCGCTTTAAGTGTCAATTTATTTACCGTTGGATAAGTAAAGACTTTACCGACATTCAACTGCACAAAGTTGACAGCGTGTTTAACGTTGTTGCCTTCAACCTCAACCAAGGCTTTACGGCCTTGTTTAGTCGTCACTTCCAACGTTATATGATCTTCACCGTAATCAACCACTCGCCCGGTAGCACCTGAACCCAGAGTAAAATTCCGGCCTTGCTCTTTTAATGCACGCAATACATAGCCCTGTTCACCATCACGCGCCTTTTTCCAGAGACCGTCGTATTTCGCAATGCGACCCTCTTCAAATTTATTGAATTGAACATAGAAACTTTGATCCTTCTGTTCACTCGCCTGAAATTTGTATTTCGTGAGGTATCCTTTATGAAAAGAATCCATAAAACGGCGGAAGTCATCATAGTCAGCAAACGATTTTGCCCCATAGTTAGGATCATAAAATGACCAAACTGTTTGGGCTCTGTTTTTGTGTACCACCACTGACATTGCGTGATCTTCAGACATAAATGTCATGTAAGCCGATTTATTCACATTACGCAGCTTATCCATGACAGATTCATAACCTTCAGCCTCATAGTTCAACGCATTATTGATGTTTGGCCCAGTCAGTCCATTGGCTTTTAACTTGCCGCCATACGCGGCATTGGCTGCTCTACGTGCGGCAACCGTGGAGCTATCCATCGACTGGCTGTACTGCATTGATAATATATCTTCAATCGCCGGGCCAATATTTTGGCGGCGATATCGGTTCAGCAAAGCGGATTCAATGGAGCCGATATCTGTGCTCTTATTAACTGATGTATCGTTGTACGCTTTAATGGCATCTTTCAGCCACATCATATAAGCTTTGCCGCCCCCTAAACCATGTACCCGCTCTTCAATCAAGTAACGGGCAGACAGGGCAAAACATAATCCTTGCATGAGTTTTTTAGACTCAGCTATGTCTCCCTTGGTCAGGCGTACACTGCCAATTTCGGGAATGATTTCTCCGAGTTTTTCCAGCAGGTTGCTACTCTGACTAAAATAAAATGAATGATCCCTTAGCTCTTTTCCATGTGCTCTGACATCAAAGATTTTGTTATCAATTTTTTGCAGTATGTCCCCTTTAGCAGCATTATGATGTTGAGAAGCAGAATGATCCGTCAACACTGTATCTGGCGTATTCAGCACATATTGTTGGAGCCCGGTATTGAGCGGTAGATAATTAACCGCTTGTTCAGCATGACCCAGCGCTTGCAGATTTTCTTTGCCTAACCCCTGACTAAACCGTCCATCCGCATTGACAACCGCGGCTGGGTTAATCCGGCTGCCAATTTCTGCATTATCCTTTGATTTATAACCCTCTCCAGACAAACCACTGCCATATGCCCCCACACGTTCGGGTTTAGCATGACCACGCTGTTGCGCTCCTTTCGTATTCTCTTTTGCCTGAGCCGCTTTATTTTCCGCTCCTGCAATGTCACGTTTGCCACGACGTTCGGCGCTCTGATAGCGGGAATTAGCGTCATCTTTCGCTTTTCCTGCCCGCCATTGTTGTGAAAGCGCCTCTGTCTTTTTCAATTCCGCGTTTATTTGTGCATTGACGGTATCTTGAATTGAACCGATACAATGCTGCTCACTTTTCATTGCACCAGCTTCTGATGTTGCAACCGCTTTTTTGACTTCTTGTTGATTAGTGATAATAATTTGCTGTGCATTATCTAATTGCTGTTGAGACGCAGAACTGGCTTGATTTAATTTATTTTGCACGCTATTTAACAAACCACCAGCGAAACGATTGCGCCACATGTCACCTGATGCACCATCATGGTTGGCATAACTATCAAGCGTATCCAAACCTTGAGTCATGGAAACCAGCTCATCCGTCACCGCCTGAGCTTCCTCTTTCACTGCGTCACTCGGTGCCTGACCATTCATCCCCAGTGCGTTCTGATCGGTTAGCGCCAGTTGGGATTGTAATCCTGCCATGACTGCCAGCTGTTTATCTTTTTCCTGTTCCAGCAACTGACGATCTGTTTCCGCTTTCTCTTTATCACTTAATGCATTTTGCGCCGCTTTATCCTGCTTCACATATTCGGTAATGGCACTGGCTTGTAGTGAACTTTCAGATTTAGCAACAACATTATCCAAAATATAACCCACCCCATCATTTAAGCCGGTACCTTCAAACATGATTCGGTTACTGCCCTTTTGAGCGATCAATTCCAGCGTTTCATGTTGCCATTTAGCAATACCTTTTGTCGTTGAGAATACCTCTTCACCATTCCAAAGAACCCTAATGCCATTGTTCGTGCGATAGGCATTGGGACGATCGGCAAAATCAAAACTCAGTGAAATAACCTCCCCTTCATACAAATCGTGCAAATCCTGGTAAATCGTGGTGTTGGCGTGAGTATCAAGTTCGCTGACCCGTTCCCCATGATCTGAGTCATCAAGACCATAAGCACTTGCAGGGCTATATGCCTCAATACCATGAGTTGACTGCCAGCCGTAGTCACCTTGTTCAAAGTCACCGTTGACGATCAATGACATCTCAGCTTCCGCGACAACGTTATCCAAAACATAGCCCAGCCCGTCACTCTCGCCTGTGCCTTTAAATTCAACCCGGTTACAGCCCTCTTTTGCCATTAATCTCAGCGTCTGGTTTTGCCATTCTGTTTGATCACCCGACGTCGAAAATACGCGTTCACCGTTCCAGAAAACCTCCATGCCATCACCAGCAGACATGTCCGAACGTCCTGCAAAGTCGAAACTCAATATAATAATTTCGCCCTGGTATAAGTCTTGCAGATCCTGATAGAGAGTCGTGTTACCTACAACATCAAGTTCACTGACTCGCTCACCATGCCAGTCATTATCAAGACCATAATTGTCCGCAGGGTTATAGGCTTCAATACCATTGGTTGACCGCCATCCCAGGTGCTCTTGTTCAAAATCACCGTTGATAATCAGATTTTTATTCTTATTCGATATGGATTTGATTTTTCGATTCAAAATGTTTTCAATCGAGTCAGTGTCCGGCGTGTCTATATCTGTCACTGAAGCACTAAGGTGATGGTTTAAGTCCGAACTGACCGGCTCAACTTGCTCCATGTCAAAGCCACTAATGGCAGAAACTTCCGCTAAATTAATCGCCCCCCGGCCTTTACGTGTGCCGGATGTGTTTGATTCACTACCGTGAACTAAATAGTTAATCGCCTGACTGCCGCCCACACCTAAGGCAGTCTGTTTGATATTGTCAAACAGGAGAGAGAATTTGTTGTCTGCAAGGTTATTTACCGAAAGGCAGTAGAAATCACCATTACCAATTTTAATCGCCACATTATTGCGTGCGTAAGCGGCATTGAACGCCAAACCATCACCAACCTGAATATTGGCGTTGCTTTCACCTTTCATGACCGCGACATTGAGACCATTCCCAACTTTGGTATTGATATTGCCGTTACCCCACGCCATGTTAACCGAAACACCATCCCCGACTTTGGTATTGACGTTAAGGTCACCCCACGTTGCAGCAACATTTAAACCATTCCCTACGGTGGTCGTGATGTTAGTTTGGCCTTTGGCTACTATCACCTGCCGGCCATCACCCACTTTGGTGACGATATTTTTATCACTCCACAAAGCGTTAAAGCTGTCGCCCTGACCAATTTGGGTCACAATATTGGCATCACCTTTGGCAAGCACCACATGACGTCCAGCGCCGACCTTAGTGATAACATTCGTTTCGCCCCAAGCTCCGGTATAGTCATCTCCATCACCAACATAGGTGATGGCATTGGCGTCGCCCTGAACCACCGTGACTTCTTGCCCATTACCGACTTTAGTAATGATATTCTCTTTACCTTTAGCGAAGTTGTAACGGTCGCCATCACCTACATGCGTCAGGATATTGGCCTCACCCCAAACAGCGTTAACACTAGTTCCATCACCTATTTTGGTCATGAAATTGGCCTTGCCTTTGGCAAAACCGACGGTGGTTCCACTGCCGATATGGGTCATCACATTACCTATGTCGGAACTGAGCAAGCCAACCATTGTACCGTCACCTACTTTGGTCAGAATATTGCCCTGGCTAAAAAGGACACCCGCAGTTACCGAATCGCCCACGTGAGTCATGATGTTCGCTTTGCCAACCGCCACTACGCCCATAAAATCATCACCCACTTTGGTCACGATATTCGCTTCACCTTGTGCCAAAACACCGGTTAAACCTTTACCTGCATGGGTCATGATATTGGCTTGACCAGACATTACCGCCAGCGTTGTACCATCCCCGATTTTGGTCATGACATTCAATTCACCGGCAAACAAGCCCATACTGGTGCCGTCACCCACATGCGAATAGATATTAGCCTTACCCAACATCAAAGCGGTTGTCAGATCATTACCGACTTTTGTCAGCACATTGGCGCCACCGATCATGGCGGCAAAAGTATTGCCATCACCCACATGGGTAAAGATATTAGCTTTGCCAACCATCGCTGACAGAACCATGCCATTACCCACTTTGGTGGCGATATTTCCTTTTGCCAGCATCAGGGCAACGCTGGCGCCGTCGCCAATATGGGTAAACACATTGCCAGCCGCGGCCATCAGTACCAGCGCATTGCCATCCCCCACTTTGGTGAAAATATTACCCAAACCGCCCATCAACGCCCATGCGTCACCGTTGCCGACATGAATAAAGAGATTGCCTGCTCCAATCATGGCCGCAATCGCCGTTCCATTTCCGACTTTAGTAAAAATGTTACCTGCCGCCCCCATCACACCCAGTATCTGACCATCACCGATCTGGGTAAGCACGTTACCTAAACCAAACATGATGCCAAGCACATCACCGTTGCCGACTTTAGTCAGAATATTGGCGCCGCCCAACATGACGCCCGTCGTGTTGCCGTCACCAATATGAGTCAGTACGTTTGCGCCACCTCCCATCAGCGCTGATACATTACCCTGACCTTTCTTAGTAAGCACATTAGCACCACCCAGAGCAATCGCGGTGGTGTCTGACCTGTCACCATCATCACTGATATGCGTGATAATGTTAGCGCCACCAAACATACCCGAAACCAGATCACCGGCACCCAATCTGGTCAGCACATTGGCCCCTCCTGACAGCACAGAAGAGATATTCCCATTGCCTTTTTGGGTCATGACGTTAAAACCACCTGTCGCTAACCAGTTAGCATGACTATGACCTATTTGCGTGTGCGTATTGTAACCACCCTGCATCACCACCCGGCTGTCACCATTGCCTTTGTGGATCGAAATATTGCCAACCGCCAAGAGATGCGCCAGGTACAGGCCATCGCCGATCCGCACAAGTACGTTAGCAGCGCCTCCTGCATTAACATCCATTGCGCCACTCCGGCTTTGGTGAACAATAACGTTGGCTAAACCCGCGCCATGAAACGTCAAATTGCCCTGTTCGCCACTTTTTATAATGACGTTAGCCGCACCTCTGCCCTCAAAATTAACATTGCCGCGGGTGACACTGGATTCAATAATGTTTCCACCCCCTGCACCAATGAAATTAATGTCACCCGAACTCTCATTGATATCCAGTTGATCAAATTCTTCAGTACGTTCTAATTGCTCAGAAATGCGGTATACCGTATCAAATTGATATTGCAGCTTGCTTAAGGTACATCCGTCCGCTTCTATAGGGCTGTATCCATTTGCAGGAGAAAAATCTTCATTAGCCAAATCACCAGTATGATCACCCGCTTTGTTCCACGCTTTGGCAAGATATTGCAGTGAACCTGTTTCAGGATCAGCCACCAATTCAACCAGTACGACTTTGGTGTGTGATTCTATATATTTGGCATATACATAAGTATTAGGTTGACGGTTCCATTTAACCGCGGAAACATCCACTTTCTGGCTGTCGGAGCAGACGGCATGTCCACCCATTTTGGCATCAGAGAGAATGATATTTTCCACATTGACCGATGTGCCGACAATATAAGTTACCCACTCATTTACCAGTACGTTTTCTTCAACTCCCTGAACAGTCATCGGCTTCTGATGTTCAACCGTTAAATTGAAAAGACGGTAAGCACCATTAACATTGATATCGATAAATCCATTGGGTGAAAAAATATTTTGCGATGCGAGATTTTCAAGATGATTACCTATTTTATACCAGGAAGTGGTGTAATAATTGAGCTTACCGGTAACAGGATCATTTTGCAGTTGAACTTTGCTGACATGCGTGTACCGATTATCGGTAAATGCAAACAGATAAGTATTCGGCTCTGTCGTTGATTTAATACCCGTCACTGGTTGAAGCTCCCGGAGAAAATCACCGCCCATCGTCGCCGTCGTCAATACAATCTCTTCGGCCCGGGCATATTCCAATGCTCCGCTTATTCCCTCATTACGATAAATTATATTCGGGTTCATATCTGATCTGGTGATTTCATTGTAAGCGCCAGCACCGGAAAAGTTGATATTGCCATGAGCAATATTAGAATAGATTTTATTGTAACCACCAACCCCTTCAAACGTAATATCACCGTGAGTTTGCGGGTATTTGTCCTCACTTTGATACAGACGTTCAATGCGGTTTGATGCGCCAGCGCCATGTAAGATAATATTCCCTTCTTTACCCTTACGTACAATGTGATTATCAACACCAGCACCGTTAAAAGTGATATCACCACGTTCTACCCGCGAGCTGATGCGATTTGCTGCGCCTGCGCCACTAAACGTTACATCACCCTGAGACCCTTGATAGGATTTAAACCAGGTACGGTCGATATTATTACCCGCGCCTGCTCCGGCAAAGCTCAAATTACCCCTGTCTGTTTCGTGCCATAATTCGTTGTAGCCACCTGCCCCACCAAAGCCTATATCACCCGTTAAACCTTTACGCTCCAAGCTGTTATAAGCGGCAACACCCGCAAAATCCAGATTACCATGGTCACCTGAATGCGCCATGGAAACAGCGCCGGCAGCACCAGAAAATGCAATACCACCATCCCCACTCTTATCAATATTTGCGTAACCCGCGCCGCCTTTTACTGACAGATCGCCACTGGTATCTTCTATCTCTAAATATGCAGCCCCACCAACCACGGTGTCATGCCCGGTACCGGTATACACCTTTGCTGCAATCGAACCGAGGGTAATATGATCATCCCCACCACGAGCATAAATATAGCCACCAAACCCAATAGCATTAATATCATTATTATTGTCATCAGCAAAATAGTTTCCAGTGAAAAAATACTGTGTACTACTATTTAATGATTTACCCATAAGCAATCCTTTAGCTTATTTCCTTTTCAGATCAGCAAAATAAATAGAGAGAAAACATCTTGGTTGTTATTGATATCTAAGATAATTTATATAAATCTTTCGGGCATGCTCTTACCTAATAGGAGTTTATTAATGAAAACAAAACACAATAAACAAAAAATTAAACTCAGAGGAATTCTGAGTTTATGTGTCTATAAGTTATTTTAAGTAATTTTTTGATTAATTAGGTGAATAAATCGAACGAAATAATATAGAGCATAAATTTAAAAGCAACATTCATAAATAAAAAGTCATTTTACTCCCCTGCATATTTCCTAATAACCAACATTATCGCTATTAATATGAATAAGTTAATAAAATGGAAATAAAATCAACTGTGACTGTTTTTTATTCTAATCTCATTTAAATAAAGATTTAATTAATTAAGTCATTAATATTATTAATATGGAAATATAACAGGGTTTAATTTTTTTCTTTGAAACAAAAAGATGTAACAAAAAAATAGCCCACATTCTGTGAGCCATGTTTATGCCGATAAAATATCAGCAGTAAGTTTGTCGGACATTTGTTCAAGCTCACTCTGGCTCAATCCGGTGATTTTCATCACCGCTTCACGATCGACTCCGCTGTTCAGCAATGCATGAACGATTTTTAAAGTTGCCAGCACGAGTTAGTGGCGTATTTGCTCAAGTTCGTTCTGGCTCAACCCGGTCATTTTCATTATCGTTTCACGGTCGACACCCATATCGATCATCGCCCACGCAACTTTCAGGATCCCCTGCTTTTCGCCTTCCTGCAATCCTTCCTGACGTCCCTCCTGACGTCCTTCTTGACGTCCTTCTTGACGCCCTTCTTGACGCCCTTCCTGACGTGCTTTATGTTCCAATCTTTGTGCTATTGTCATCAGTACCTCCTCATACCTCGGGGACTGTTCTGCCAGTCGCCGGATAAAACCCTCTGGATCGGCGGTATCTCCCGCCTGTAATAAGTAGTTTAGCACGCTTTTTAGCTGTTCATCCGTATAGTAATCATACGTCAACAGTATAACCAACTCTTGCAGCA